>JBFHIK010000534.1:0-1522 GCA_041596555.1 Methanosarcina sp. | reverse complement strand
TTTTCTTTTTCCTTGACCAGGAAATCACATTCTTTTTTGTCTTCATGGTAATATATTTCCTGTAAACGTCTTTTCAGTTCAAGGAATACGATATTTTCAAGCAAAGGGCCTGTATTTTCAGAGAACATGAACGAAACCGCGTTTACGAGTCCCGTATCTATAGCATAAACTTTTCTTGGGCTCAGGATCTGTTTTTTTAAGGAGGGATCGTATTTTTTCAGGGTGAAGAAGAGGTATGCTTCTTCCAGAAATTCAACATAATTTTTTACTTTTGAGGTGTTGCTGAGTCCCAGGAGATTTTTCAGGGAATTGTAACTCATTTTTCTTGAAATGTTGGAAAGCAGATACATTGAAAGATCCCGAAAGTCCTTTGAGTCCCTTATCTGCAGCCTTACAAGCAGATCTTTTATCAAGATGTCCTGGTAGATCTCCATAAGTTCCTTTTCATTTCTTGATTTTACGATTTCCGGAAATCCTCCATATTTCACATAATCTTCGAAATTTCCGGAAAGGGCTGCTTTTTCTTTTGTTGTGTAAATGTCTTTCATCTCAAATTTCCGGTACAGCAGGTATTCTTTAAAACTGAAGGGAAAGAGCTCATACTTCAGGTTTCTTCCGGTGATACTTGTTGCAATCTCCGAGCTTAGAAGGTTTGAGCTTGATCCGGTAACGAATATTTTGTACCCCTCCGTAAACAGTCTCCTGACAAATTTTTCCCACCCTGAAATGTTCTGGATTTCGTCAAAATATAATATGTTTGTTTTGGGGTCAAGTTCAAGGAATGTTTCAAGCAGTGTGTTGAAGTCTTTTGCTGTGAATTGAAGGAACCTTTCGTCCTCAAAGTTTGCATAAGCGTGGTTTTTGAAGTTTCCGGAGATCTCTTTTAGCAAAGTGGATTTCCCACACCTTCTTATGCCCGTTATCACAACGATTTTAGGAGTTTGAAGGAGGTATTCCGGAACAGCTCTTTTTACAATATCTTCTTCTCTTTCGAAGAGCTCCTTCTGCTCAAGGATTGTTTGCTTGATTATTGTTTTTTCCATGCTTTAATTTAGGTACTCTGTACTTATGTATTTTACTATAATATAATTTATTGGAAAATTGTATTTTAATAAGATATACTATTGATGAAAAGTATATTTTAGTAAAATAAATGAGTCTCACTTATTTTGACAAATTTTGGTTATGAGATAGGAGCCGAAGCAACATCATTAGCGTCTTTAACGGAGCTTGTCACGCACGAAGTGCGGCATTCCCGTAATATTGAATAAAGAAAAAAAGTAGGCTTCTTGTTCCGTTTTAAAAAAAAAGGAAAAATTCACTGAATTCTGCCTGTAAAAACCTTTTATTTTGTTTTTGTGCTTTTTTGGACTGGCCCGAGCGTTCGCTCGGTGAAAAGACAGGTTCGAGATAGTGAATATGGTTTTTCGGGATGATTTTCATAACTCTATTTTTATATTTCGGCGGCTGCACATTCTAACAAACCCTTCTAACAAACCCTTCGCAACTGTTCCCATAAGTT
>JBFHIK010000533.1:0-1548 GCA_041596555.1 Methanosarcina sp. | reverse complement strand
TAGGTGGAGGGGGATTTATTCGCCCTCATTACATTAATAAAAAACGAGTTCAACAGAGCAGGATGGGGAAGGTGACACATTCCTCCCCTGAGTTAAAGACTCAGGGGTTTCCTGCTGAGATATTATGACAGAGAATAAAAATAGCTTGCAGGAAAACACTCAAAACCTTTCAAAGAATAAACTTGGCGGATCTCATACTACAATTATTGGAGGGAGAGCTGGAAAAAAACTCATAAAGCTTGTAAGCCAGCACCCCGAAATAAAAAAAGTAATTCCGTCCGTAATTTCCGTAAAAGGTGTTGCAGGAGGAAAACTGGCTGGAAAAGTCCTGCGCTCGGACGCCAGAGGAAACCTCAGGCTACTGTTATCTGAAGGAAGAAGTTTCCAGGAAGTCAGACTGGTGACAACGGTTGGTACCGCTGATGAAGGGGACAGAATCATGAACGAATTAAATGAGATGTTAAAGAATGCCCTCTGAGGCGTTGAAGGAGAGGTTACTGCTTGGCATTCATAGGGGTTGACCACGGAACGACAGCAATGCGTTTTGCACTTATTGAGGGTGAAAAGGTTCTGACCTTTGAACTTGGAAGGGCTGAAGCGGCTGCAATGTCAGAAAAAGAAATTCTGGTATCCATTGAAAAAGAGTTTGGGATCAAGATTGGAGACATCGACCTTATCGCCCTGACCTACTCTATGGGAGACGGTTTTTCTGTAATCAAAGACGTAAGAAAACTTGAAGCAAGAGGGCTTCAGAGTATAGAAGGTGCAGGAAAAAAGACCGGAGGAGGCACACGAGTATTTGATGCAGTCAGAAACTCGGGAATTCCGGCAATAGCAATTCCGGGCCTTCATGTGGGAAGTAAAGTAGATCCTAGAATGAAGGTATTTTCCCATCTTACAAGCCCGGAAAAGCTGGGGATTGCATATCATATCCAGTGTCTTGGCTACGAAGACTTTGTAGTTTCCGATATAAGTTCTAACACTGTGACCCTTGCAGTTGCTTCGGGAAAGGTAATTGGTGCAATTGACGCCTGTATCTTTGCTCCGGGAGTTCACCACGGACCTCTGGACCTGCAGGCAATCAGAAACGTAGACGATGGACTCCAGACAGCAAACCAGGCTTTTATAGAAGCCGGGGTCCTGAAGACAACTCCATATAAAGACAGGGAAGAACTGCTCAACGCAGCCGAGAAAGGAGAAAAACCTGCCCTATTTGCCCTTGATACAATTGCTCTTTTTGCAGCCATGGAAATCGCCTCGATGCAGCTTCTCCTGAAAGACTATGGAGTTACCGGAGCGGTCTTTCTGGCAGGCTCTGTAGGGGAAATAGAGTACGTGCAGAAAAAGATCTGTGTACACCTGGACCAGGAGTGCCGGAGCCTCGGAAAGTGGCACGCTGCAATCGGCTGTGCCGAGATAGCAAAAGATGTGTCTGCCGGAAAAAAACAGATCCTTGGGGTAGATGTTAATTATCCTTAAAGAGTTGAGACGATCCTTAAAGAGTTGAGACGATCCTTAAAGAGTTGAGACGATCCTTAAAGAGTTGAG
>JBFHIK010000532.1:0-1548 GCA_041596555.1 Methanosarcina sp. | reverse complement strand
GTGCTGGAAGCTCTAATACCAGAATATCAACCATGTAGCAGGGGACAACCTAAATCTAAAAAGAGAGTGAAAAGAAGCAAGAAAAAAATTGAATGAAAAATTAAAAAACACTGATTTTTTTCGTTAATGCTTCCTTTCCTTTATTGCCCTTAACTTCTCCTTTACCGTCACTCTTTTACAATTAATGATTTACCTTTCATTTCTTCAGGTTTAGGGACCCCAAGAAGCTCCAGGAGGGTGGGAACAAGGTCAGACAGTTTTCCGTTCTCAAGGGCTTTTACTTCGCCGTTTCCTGCGTAAATGCATCTGACCGGATTTGAGGTATGGGCTGTATGCGGCTCTCCGGTGTGTTGATCTTCCATCTGTTCAGCATTTCCGTGGTCTGCAGTGATAAGTGCTACACCTCCTGCTTTCTTCAGAGTCTCCGTAATCCTGCCCACGCATTTATCCACGGTTTCTACCGCCTGTACCGCAGCTTCAAAAATTCCGGTATGCCCGACCATATCCATATTTGCAAAATTGAGTATAATTACATCATACTTTCCTGACTGAATTCTCCTGACCACCTCATCCGCAACTTCATATGCACTCATTTCGGGTTTGAGGTCATAGGTGGCAATCTTCGGCGAGGGAATCATGCAGCGGTCTTCTCCTTCATAGCATTTTTCCTGCCCGCCGTTCAGGAAAAAGGTCACATGGGCATATTTCTCGGTTTCTGCAATGCGAAGCTGGACAAGCCCTTGCTTGCCAAGTACTTCTCCAAGTACATTTTCCAGTTTTTCAGGTGGGAAGGCAATAGGCAAGTCCAGGGTTTCATCATACTGTGCCATGCAAACATAGTGAACCTTCGGGCGTTTTTCCCTGGCGAAACCTTCAAAGTCCTCATTTACAAAAGCCCAGGTAAGCTGCCTTGCCCTATCAGGCCTGAAATTAAAGAAAATTATTGAATCATTGTCCTGTATGACTGCCTCGGGGGTCCCTTCAGGACCAGTGACTATAGTGGGTTTTACAAATTCGTCATTTTCCCCCCTACCATAGGCTTCAGAAACTGCAGTTTCAGCATTAGGAGCTGTATACGGAGCAACCCTGAGAGTCAGGGCATCATAGGCAAGCTGTGTCCTCTCCCAGCGCTTATCCCTGTCCATTGCGTAGTAGCGCCCTGAGACTGTCGCAATCCTGGCGCTCCCGCTCTTCTTACAAAAAGCATCAAGTTCCTTAATATCTGCAAGAGCAGCTTTCGGGGGTACGTCTCTCCCGTCCAGAAAAGCATGTATATATACTTTTTTTAGCCCTTTTTCCTGTGCAAGTTTGATAAGGGCATAAAGGTGGGTCATATAACTGTGAACGCCTCCATAAGAGACAAGCCCCATGAGGTGCAGGCTTGAATCATTGAGCTTCGCGTTCGAAATTGCATCCAGCAAAACAGGGTTTTTGAAAAAGTCCCCGTTCCTGACAGAGAGGTTTATTCTTGTAAGGTCCTGGTAAACAATTCTTCCTGCCCCTATATTCAGATGGCCAACTTCAGAGTTCCCCATCTGACCTTCCGGC
>JBFHIK010000531.1:0-1555 GCA_041596555.1 Methanosarcina sp. | reverse complement strand
GAGGGTTTTCAGCCCTGTACTTTTCAAGAGCTTGAGCCAGTTTATCTCCTGCATCTTTTCGATTTTTGAACATACTTCTTCCTCAGCTTTCCCTTTAATTTTCCTGAATTTGTTCCTCTTTTCAAAACTTCATTAAATTAAACAACCCTTACAGGTGGGCTGTAGACCTCAACTGAAGATCCTGAAGGGAGAGTCGTCTCCGGGAGGCAGAGGGCCAGGACCTGCTTTGCAACATCTTCCGGTTTGAGAGTCGGCTCATCGGAACAGATGGTATGGTACAGCCGGGTGTCCACGCCTGCAGGAAAGACTGCATATACCTGCAGGCCTCCTCTGACCTCGTAGGCAAGGGTTTCGGACAGGCCTATTATCGCAAATTTCGAGGCACAGTAAACCGAAAGCCTGGGAACCCCACGTTTTCCTTCCTCTGAAGCAATGTTGATGATCCAACCGTCCCCCGCTTCAGAAGCTGGGGCAGGGCATACTTTGTGCAGTAAAAAAGCCCTTTTACGTTTGTGTCCATTATTTCATAAATTCTCAGCAGGAAACCCCCGAGTCTTTAATCTGGACTGTGTGAACTATGCTGGGGTGTTCCGGGCAATCAAAGCAGCGGGATCGGCGGGGAATAGACCTCAATGACTGAGCCTGAAATGATGTTTGACTCCGGAAGAGCCAGTTCCAGAACTTTTTCAGCTACATGTTCCGGTTTAAGCACAGGCTTTTCCGGAAACATTGAGTGGTACATCTCCGTGTCCACTGCACCAGGACAGACGGAATAAACCATCACCCTTCCGCTCAGCTCGGAAGCCAGGGCTTCGGTCATCCCGTTTACCGCAAACTTCGAGGCACAGTAGACAGAAAGGTCTGAAAGCCCATGCTTGCCTGCGCCCGAGGAGATATTAATTATCTTACCGTTTTCGCTCTTTTCAAGATAAGGCACGGCATGTTTCGTGCAGAGGAAAGTCCCCTTCACGTTTGTATCCATCATCTCATCGTATTCTTCAATAGAGGTCTCTTCTATGGGGTTCATGTGTGCGATCCCCGCATTGTTAACGAGGATATCAATTCTTTCACACTTCTCAATGGTCTTCAGGATCATACCCTCAACTTCCGCTTCATTTCTCACATCTGCCAGGACCTCAAGGGATCTGCTCCCTATGTTTTTGACCATTCTTGCAGTTTCTTCGATTTCTTCCCTATGCCTTGCTACAATGACAATATTTGCTCCCTCTTTTGCCAGCGACAGGCAGACCGCCCGTCCGATCCCTCTGCCCCCTCCAGTTACGATTGCTGTTTGGCCTTTTAAGCTCATCATCGGCATCACCTTTATCTGAATATTTTATAAAGTTGTTTTTATTTAATCTCAACTTTAATAATCGGCTCAGAGGAAGCATATACTTTTGGAAACATAGTTCCATAATAGGGTTCAGGAATAAATTTCTCTTTCAAACTTAATTTTTGGCGAGATATTCTTTCACATCCGTTTTCAGGGTCTTTTTCTATCGATTAACTTGCCTGCCTTAAAAAAGTCCTGAACTTCTCCAGAGCCCTGGCTGAG
>JBFHIK010000530.1:0-1557 GCA_041596555.1 Methanosarcina sp. | reverse complement strand
CCTTTTGCAAGGTGCTCAACCTTTTCTCTGCTGAAAAAGTGCACTATAAAGCCGCCTGTAATTTCGTACATGTCTTCTCCCCTGTGCTTTCCCGTCCCGTAATGGGCATCTTCGGTATTTCTGGCTGTATAGGTATTTATTCCACCTGGCTTGAGTACCCTTTTGATTTCTTTGCAGAGATATTCCAGTTCCTCCGTTGTCAGGGCCATGCAGTAAAGCATATGAGAATAGCAGGCATCAAAAGTTCCGGCTTCAAATGGAAGAGGATTTCTTACATCGTGCCTTAGGGCTGTAACATATTCTCCTAATCCCGCTTCTTCGGCTTTTTCTTTTATCGCTTTTGGCCCGCTTTCAGTGTAGTCAAGCGAGTGGACTGAAAACCCCTTGCTGGCAAAATAGCAGGTATCTCTTCCCTGGCCTCCTCCAAGTTCCAGGACTTTCTTTTTTCCTTCTTTTTCAAAAATAGCTGCTGCTTTTCTGGCAGGATAACTTGGCTCATCCCCAAATCTCGAGCAGGTGTTTGAAAACACTCTCTCCCAGTGAGGCTGTTGCTCGTTAAGGATCTTTTTTTCCATGCCGATTTCTACTTTTTTCCTACCTGTGGCTTCCTTATCCATCTCATGCACTTCCTTACCGTTGACTTCCCTTTTAACCTGCGTTAATATGATTTTATACTTCCAATTTAATATAACTGTCTATTTTATTATTTTGTGGACAAAACGCGAATCTGGAAGGGTTAAAACCATTCTGAATCTGAAAGGCTATAGCTTTTCTGAACTGGTAAGCAGAAGTACATTTAAACAGAAGGAAATATCTCTGAATCAAAAAAGATTAAATAGCTAACGTTTTCGTGGATATAGGAGTCATTCAGGCTTTCATGAATGTAACTCGATTTCTCACTACTGCAGGAAAAAATGAAATGGAGGTTTGCCCGAGAGAGTATCTCACCCTCGAGCGACATTTTATGTTGGATATTGAAAACGGGTTCGGTTCTTTTGAGTTCTTTTTTAAGGGTAAATATTTTCACTTTAATATTTTCTCTTTAATAATTTCATTCTTCATCTATGGCACTGACATACCTGGGAAATAAGAGCATGAAATTTTCTTCGTAAGATTTCCCATCTTTGCTGATATTGAGATTCCACATGATCTCCGGTTCTTTAGATATTCCTTTAGCTTGAATCATCTTATTCCTCCCTGTTTTACCTCTCGGTTTTAATCCGTCTTTTTTCCATCCTGCTGGATATCTCCCGGGGTTGCACAGTTCCCGGGATAAGTGCCAGATAATTGAAGGTCTGTTTGCTTTGCAGGATAGAGGATTAATTTCTATCCATTCTAATTAAAACTCGAAAACTACGTAAGGGTACGGATTTGGGTAACAGGTATTAGTTATGAAGATAAGGAGCTCAATATATCTGGTTTTTAGCTATTATGTCCGGATTTGTGAGCCCTTTTCAGGCAGATATAAATAAGGCATTATAAGGTTTTATATACATTCATTTGGCATGAAAGTGCTCTCAAGTACTTTCATTATTTGGGCATGTTATTCGAAGAATT
>JBFHIK010000529.1:0-1565 GCA_041596555.1 Methanosarcina sp. | reverse complement strand
TCATGGCGTTTCCCTTTTCTTTTTAGGTTATTAATTTGGAACGGTCCAGGTGGTGCTGGATCTCCCCGGTTCGTCCGGGGAACGCCGCTTAATTTAAAGAAAAGAGGACCGCGGCTGAATCAACTTCAGCCATAAGGTCTGCAGATAAAGGAATAACCATGATAGGAAAACTAAGCCGTTTGATTGTTCTGACGGTAATACTCCAAACCCCCGTCGGCTGCATCCCTCAAAAAGATGGAGAACAAAAAGCACAGGCAGACAGAATTGAAAAGATTAATGTGCTGGAAAATACAATTAAGACTCTTAAAGAAGAAAAATCCATACTGGAGGAGGAATTTGAATCTCAAATTACCAAATTGAACTTAGAGATTTCAGCACTCAATGAAACTAACCGATTAGCAATCCTTTCTATGCAGTCAGATATTACCCAATTAAAATCTGAATATGAAACTCAAATAGATGATCTAAAAATGATCCCGACGAATAATGTATCGGTTAAATACCTAGTGGATAGAGGAATAACAATATCCTCTCCTTCTGAACTAAAAATAATTCAATCTGCATGGAGAGAAAAGGTTGCAGAAATCGACGAGCAATACATCAATGCGTTGAAAATACTTAAAAACAAATACACTAAAAATGGAGATTTAAATTCAGCAATTATTGTTCGAGATGAAATAAATAGGATTTACCATTCTACTGAATTGGGAACACAAATATGGGCGCTGCCTTCTACAGTATGGACTGGTTGGGAAAAAATTAATCACATCCATACGTTCAATATTTCGCATCCTGTCAACAATGCAAAGTTGACCTATTTCATAAAAGCAACTGGCAACACGTTTAAAAAGTGTATTGGTGACGTAGTACTTACCTCACCCGATGGGACAAAAACAATTATATCTTCATGGGGTCCTAATATTCAGCAAGCGAATTTTTCCCGAAAAGACGCTGAAGGAAGAACGGTCAAGGATGGCGACAGAATTGAGGCATTCATAAAGGATGGTTTAAAACTCAAGGGAGAATACACCTTGGCTTTTTTGTATCGCTCAGGAGGGCAAGCTGCAATGATTTATGATGCTGAATTAACCAGATAAAAAGCATAAATTTCGATCCAGAGGGTTGACTCTACGGTGTAAACGCCTGTTAATCAGATCTAAGCTGGTTTCCACCGAAAGTCACGCATAACGTCCGCAGATTTAAGGAATAACCATGATAGTGACCTGCCCCCATGTACTGGACAGAACCTAATGAGAGTCCTGCCGGGTTAGGGTTTCGTGTTCAGTCTCAATCATATTCTATATGCACGAGTGGAGCAGGCTAAGCGCCGGCGCCAAGCCAAAGGCCTGGAGTGATCAAAGGGAGCGGCAAACAGCTGTGCGGGCTTCGGCGGGAAGGTTTTCAACCGTTCCCTCCTTTCCTGAGGCTTGTAGATGCTATGTGGGTTGTCACTGAAGCTATAATCCTTTGAGTCATCAAACACAAAGGAGCATCAAATGACAGACAACCCACACAGCAGCAGAAAACTACTCGTGGCCATGGAGCTGAGCAACAGCAAATGGCTG
>JBFHIK010000528.1:0-1573 GCA_041596555.1 Methanosarcina sp. | reverse complement strand
CATAATAGTTTGTTGAACCCAATTTTCATTACCTTTGCAAAGGTAGCGAATGTGCTTGAAAAAAAATATTTATGACACCTTATTCACCCCAAGAAATAGCAAAAGTTTGCGTGGGGCTTCTTACCTATCATGTTCCCGGCAGTATTACCCGCATGTTAATCGATAGTCGGTCCGTTTTTGAGGCGCCGGAAAGCTTATTTTTTGCACTTAGAGGGGCGCGTCACGATGGGCATCAATTTTTGAACGATTTGTTCAATAACGGGGTGAGAAATTTTGTGGTAGAGGAGGGACGAATTCCCTCAATGTTAAAGGATCAGGCCAATTGGATAGAGACCTCTAGCCCATTGAAAGCTCTCCAGGACATTTCTGCTATGCACCGGGAGCGGTTTCAGATACCCGTGCTGGCGATTACTGGAAGTAATGGAAAAACCATTGTAAAAGAGTGGCTCGCTCAACTCATGGGTGATGACCTTCGGTTAACGCGTTCTCCCAGAAGTTATAATAGCCAGGTAGGGGTGCCTTTGTCGCTGTGGCAAATGAATGAAAACACTCAATTGGCTATCATTGAGGCAGGTATCTCTAAAACCGGCGAGATGGACCGGCTGGCCCGTTGTATCAGACCTTCTCTGGGGCTTTTTACCTCCCTGGGGCAGGCGCATCAGGAGAATTTCTCCTCTCTGCAGGAAAAGCTGAATGAAAAACTGTTGCTTTTCAAGGAGGTGGATACCTTGTTTTACTGCAAGGATATTGCGCTCATAGATGAATCTATGAGCCGGCTTTTTCCGGATAAAGAATTAGTAACCTGGGGGCGTTCCGGAAAAGTTGATCTGCTGCTGATTGAACAAACCCGACAATCTGATCATACCCGGCTTCTTGTTAAATGGAAGAACAAGACTTTTTATTTAACCTTGCCTTTTACCGATGCCGTATCGGTGGAAAATGGGATGCATGTGACCCTTTTTCTATTGCATCAGGGCTATCAGCCTAAAACCATTGCTGAGCGTTTGGAACGTCTCATGCCCGTGGCTATGCGGCTGGAGCAGAAAGCTGGCATCCGGAATAATCTTCTTATCAATGACTCTTATAATGCCGATATTACTTCGCTGGAGGTGGCTTTGGATTTTTTAGTCCAGCAAAGCCGGAAAAAGGAAATGTCACGTACGGTTATTTTATCGGATCTGCTTCAGACAGGAATGCCCGACAATGAGCTTTACCCTTTGGTGGCTGACTTGATGAAAGAAAAGGGAATTGACCGTTTTATCGGTATTGGCCCGGCTTTGTCGCAGCATGCGGAGTTTTTTGATCACACTGCTCGCTTTTTCTATTCCACTGATAACTTTCTTTCCGCTCTTTCTTCTTTTCAATTTAAGGAGGAGGCAATATTGGTGAAAGGCTCCCGTCAATTTTCTTTTGAGCAGATTACCAGCCGCCTGGAATTGAAGAAACACGTAACGGTTATGGAAATCAATCTGGATGCCTTGATTCATAACTTAAATGAATATCGGGGCCTCCTTAAGCCTGAGACTAAAGTGCTGGCCATGGTTAAGGCTTTTTCGTATGGCAGCGGTTCATT
>JBFHIK010000527.1:0-1584 GCA_041596555.1 Methanosarcina sp. | reverse complement strand
TTTCAGCACTTTCCTCTACTCCGGGAATATTTGGGGCTATACCTGCTTCTTCCGCTTTAGAGGTATCATTTCCGACGCAACCGGACCCTGCAAGCCATACAATTAAAATTGACAGTACAAGCACATGTGTGAATTTTACCATTTTTTTACCCCTTTAAATGTTAGTTTCTTCCTCGGAGGGATTCGTAGTCACAGCATCTTGCGCGTCTTCTTCATCTTCTGCATCATCATCGGTATCATCATCGGTATCATCATCGGTATCGTCTTCTGCATCATCATCTGCACTGTCGTCCACTTCCCCGGCATCGATGCGAGCAGCTTCTCGGTTTTGTTCTTCAAGCCTGTATTTTTCCCTGTACTGTTTCAGCTCACCGAAGATTTCTTTCAGGATCTGGTTTGCCTCTTTTATATCATTGAGAGCACTTTGCGTGTAGTTGTCTGCTTTTTCCAGTTCTTCCTGGGTGGCTTCTTCGTCATTGTAGATCTTTTTTGCTGCCTCATTATTTTCCCTGGCTGAGTCAATCAGGGCATTGTAATTAGCAAGCTTTGCCTCAAGTGCAGTTGTATCAACACCGGTTTTGTTCCGAATTTCTATTTCATTTTCAAGCTTTAGAGAAACAGCTTCGGATTTGTTTACAAATTTATCCATACTCTCGCAGGCAGTTTGTCCGGCATCCACTGAGGTGCGGTTTCTAGCGTTGTTCCAGACGCCACGTACCGATTCAACTGCATTTGCAAAGTCTTCAAGATCTTCGGCATCTCCAATAGCCTTCTTTTCTCCCTCCAGCTGTATTATTCTGGCTTCAATAGCAGCAATTCTGGCTTCCTTGCCGTCACCATTTGACTGCTCAAGGTTATACCGCACTTTCTCAAGGTTAGCTATCATATAGTCGATACTTGAGTTCAGATATTCCCTTGTAATTCCCAGTTCGTCTTGACCGTAATCTCCTGACCTGAGCTGCTGTCGGATCGCAAGGAAATTTTTCTTCGAGCTTTGATAGTTACTTTTCTGGATCTTGAGTTGTTCTATCAACTGTGCCCTTTCCTGAACTTTTTCTCGCAGCTGCACTCGTTCCAGAGTCTTATTCTCGGTTTGATTTCTTGCATGAATAATTCCCTTAATCAATTCCTGTTTCTGGAGAGTTTCAAGTGTCTTTCCATTCTTAGCATCATTACTTGCCCCGGCTCCATTCCCTGCAAGAGCTGCTGTAGACATAATACTAAAGAAAATAAGTAGTAAAGTAAGACAGGAAACACACCTCATTACTTTATCAAATTTACCCATATGATTTTCCCTCTTAAAATTATTTGATTGTTCTATTATTAAGAGAAGGGAATATATAAACATACTTTTCGTAAAAGAGATAATTAATCGACATATATAAATATCTAAAGCTTTATAGGCGTTATATTTGTATAATAAGGCTTTAAAATCCTTTATGCCCAATTAAATATAAAAAATAGACGAAAACTATTTATAGAGAACTCAAAGTTTCCCATTAGCTCCAGGAAAAAAATTTAATTAAGATAGCCTGTTAAATCTTTTTTTTATTTCGCATAGGATACAAATTTATGGAGTCATTA
>JBFHIK010000526.1:0-1584 GCA_041596555.1 Methanosarcina sp. | reverse complement strand
GCTTCTTTAGATTAAGCGATTCTTTTCCTCTGGGGAGGGATTTCTGATTAAAGGGACTTTTTTAAGTGAATTATATACTAAAAAAGTAGCCCGAAAAAGGATCGCTTAATAAAGGGTGAAAAGTTCTCCTTATCCTTTCCAAGTAACTCAAAATTGATTCGAAAAAGGAGTTGGAGTCGTCCATCTATATGTCTTTTTATATGATTCAGAAATATCTGTTATTATGGTTGACACACCCGAAAATTTACCCGGTTGGGTAATTTGGCTTGTTATTATATTTGCTATTCTCACAATTTTGGTAAAATGGGTATTACCTGTTATAAACTCTTAATTCTGAACAGATACATGGAAATTTAAAATTCAGATAAATAAGCATGACTCATTAGAAACTAAAATTTAGTGTATTTATTCTAAATATTTTTTAACCATTTCCCCAGTTTTAAATATTCAGAAGTATCCAAAATTGGACCGCTGAATATGGAATGAAACCTCTTCTTACAATTCCAATTCATTTGAAATATATTTTTCCTGCCAGGGGTCTGCTTAAATCTCCCCCGAATATGTTTGTTGAGAACACAGAAATCAAACATCCTTTTTCCCATGCTTGGATAGATACTGTTCAACCGCACGTCTTGAACTATGCCATGTTTTTCCTATTTTTACAGCATCCAGGAGCCCCTGTCTTGCCCGCAGGCTGAGGTATTCCTGAGAATAAGGAGTTTCCGTGGCAAGTTCTTTAAGGGACAGCAGTTCGTCGGATCCGCCGGAGATGGAAAGGTAGAGGGTCAGGTTTTCATCCACTGCTTTTGCAATGAAATTGGCAAAAGGTCCCAAATTTCCAGCATCTGCGGCTCTAAGGGACCTGTAATATTTTCCCCTGTCCTCTTTTTTGAGCACGACAGGAGGATAATCCCTTGAGATCAAATACAGGTTTGTGAGAAGCCTGGCTACCCGTCCGTTTCCATCGCTGAATGGATGAATTTCAACAAACCTGTGATGCAGGAAGGAAGCCGTTTCAATGGGATGTTTCTTGCTTTCAGCTATCTTTTCGATGAGTTCATCCATCAGTTTTACTATCTTCGACCAATCCGGAGGAGCCTTTACTGCACTTGCTATCCTTACATTTCTGGTGCGGTATCTGCCTGCATCCTCAAGTATACCTCTGGTTACAATTTCATGGATTTCCTGAATTATAATGTGGTCTGTTGCATGTTTTTTCTTTGCTAATTTTTCCATCCGGTCAAAGGCTTTTGCGTTGTTGCTAGCCTCAAGATGTTCTCTGAGCGATTTTCCGCCGATAGTCAGCCCTTCTTCCAGAACAAGTTTTGTTTCCTGAAGCGTTAGCGTATTCCCTTCTATCGCGTTCGAGTGGTAGGTATGAACCAGCCTCATCTCTTCATGCAGCCTGCTTAAAGCATCTGCCGGAATAGGCCGCATGTAGTTTAGCTGCTTCATTTTTTCATTTATTCTTGCAAGAAGTTCTTCTTGAATCAGGGAAGTATCGGTATCTGTCATAATCTAACATATCCGATATGTTATCTCCGACATATATCGGTATCGGCAAATTTTTGAACTATCCGATAT
>JBFHIK010000525.1:0-1590 GCA_041596555.1 Methanosarcina sp. | reverse complement strand
GCACATTTTAAGCCAGTGATTTCGGAACCTGATTACCACTGGCTCCTTGAGCATGTCTACACGCATGGCACCCTGCAGGACATAAAAGACCGGAAAATAGTCACCGAAGATGAAAAAAGGCTCTTCAGATCAGCCCTTGATATTAGCTGGAAGACTCATATTGATGTGCAGGCAGCCTTTCAACGCCACTGTCATGCAGGAATCTCAAAGACCATAAACATGCCTGCAGACGCAATAAAGGAGGATATTGAGAAAGCTCTGATTTACGCCTGGAAGCAGGGATTAAAAGGGCTTACAATCTACAGGACCGGGAGCAGACAGCATGTGGTTCTCAACTTAAAAAAGTCCGTTAACTGAGTCCGCGACTGAGTTCGTTAATCGAACTGTCCCTGGAGGGATAAATTTTGGAGTATTAGTTTTACGCTGCAAAATTAACGCTGCAAAATTAAAACACCACGCGTGTGAAGTTTCTAAATTTATTTAGAATGTGTTATACTACTGGAAGTGCAGTTATCTTACTGAAAATATATATACATTCATCCCCCCTGAATATATATGACTGTTTCTGTATCTGCTGCCTCAAAACATCATCTTGAATTACTAACGGCGTGTATTATTTATGGTACCGTTGGAATTTTCATGGAATTACTTAAGGATATGTCTGTAGGTTCCATTATATTCTATAGAGTTATTTTTGGACTTTCAGCTATAATATGTTATCTTGCAATTACCGGAAATCTCGGGCAACTCTCGTTGAAACGAAAGAAAAAGTACCTGCTTCTTCTGGGAATTCTGTACGTTTCTCAAATGTTTTCCTACTATTCTGCAATCCGCTACCTTGGTGCTTCTTCTGCTGTTCTTCTCCTGTACACTGATCCTATATACCTGACTTTCCTTGCACCGGTTATTCTGGGGGAAAAGAACACTGGAAAAACTATTTTCGCCCTTTTCCTGGGTCTTATAGGCGTCTTCTATGTAACAAGGCCTGAAGGAGGGTTTGAACAGCTTGAAATTGGGAGCAGCTATCTTAAAGGTGTAATTTTCGGGCTCGTAGGAGGCCTTTTCAGCAGTGGAGTCATAATATCCGTCCGCTTCCTCAGGGATGAGTATAACGGCCTTACCCAGCTTGTCTGGCAGAGTGCAATCAGTCTGGTCTTCCTTTCTCCTTTCGCAGTCTCCATTCCAGGGAATGTGCTCGCTGCAAACCTTCCTATCCTTATGCTTTTTGGCTTCCTCATCACCGGGGTAGGTGCAGTGTTCTATATAAGAGGCGTTGCAGGTGTTAGCGCCATTACAGGCAGCGTTCTCACCCTTCTTGAGCCGGTTTCCTGTATCTTTTTTGACCACACGGTTCTGGGAAGCCCTGTTCACAGCGGAATGCTTATAGGTTCCTTCTTTATCCTTGCAGCAGCAGTCGTAGTAAGCCTGGATAACTATGATTTCCTGAAAAAGTTAATTTTCAGGGAAAAGATGGCATCGAACAAAAAGATGGTATCGAACAAAAAGATGGCATCGAACAAAAAGATGGCATCAAACAAAAAGATGGCATCAAACAAAAAGATGCCCTCCTGGAAAAAAGAACTTTTAAGG
>JBFHIK010000524.1:0-1594 GCA_041596555.1 Methanosarcina sp. | reverse complement strand
GCTTTGACGAGTATGTCAAAAGGGTCGTGTGGACGATGCAGCTCTGCTTCTTTAAGCATTTGACGAGCAATGTCCGCATTATCAGCATCGTTGCCATAAAGATAGAAGTCTCTGAGCAATTTAAGGCATTCTTCCTGCCAGCGATTTGTCTCGTTGATGGATTTGCCTTGTTTCATAATCTCCGCAATGGTATGAGCACCCTTGTGGATGAGCTCAGCCTTCTGCGCTTCCTTTTCTCGTTGCAGTTTTATTTGCTCAACCTGTTCTTCGGTATGGGCTCGAAGTTTGCCTTCTTTGTATTTAAAGTAAAGCTTGTCGATAAAAACTGAGCGCAAAAGGGCGGCGATTATATCGTCAGTCGCTTCCTGTCCAAAACAGAGTTCAGCGAGAAAAACAGGATCAAAAACACTGGAATTTTCATCAACAGTGAGTTCCCAGATTTCCTGTAATGAAATTTGCTCCATTAAAAGATTTCGTTTTTCGGCAGTTTCTTTAAGTGCTCTGACAAGAAACTCCCTTGCTGAATCTGTGGTATGATTAGACTTGGAACAATGCACGATGCGGGATACAGGAAGATTAACTTCCCGCCCATTCTGGTTGATTAAGCGCACTCGTTTAGGTTGTGCTTCGGTTATGTAAGCACATATAAACTTGCCGTTGTCCAGATATTCTATGAGTTTTCCAGAATTTATCATCGCGTTGTAGTTGAAGTGCATTACTGCACTGGTAGGCAGATATTATCTGCAGTATACATGACAGAAAAATCTCTGCCATGGTCGAATAATACGTATTATAGTACGTTAAATATTGTTAACCAATAATTAACGCACGAATAATCAGTATAGTGTGAAACGAGATTTGTAGCACTGTATTTTCTTTATTACCTTAAATTTGATTTGTTTATCTATGGATATGTTTGGAAAACCGGTGAAATCCGGAATGGTGGCAATCGTGGGTCCTCCGAATGCGGGGAAATCTACCCTAATGAATAACCTGCTTGGGCAGAAAATATCAATAGTTACCCCCAAGCCGCAGACTACCCGGAACCGGATTCTGGGTGTAGTAAATGAGGATGATTATCAGATCGTTCTTCTAGATACTCCGGGATTGCACAATTCCAGGGTTCCTTTGAACCAGGAGATGGTTCGTATTGCGATGGACTCTTTGTCCGAGGTGGATGTTGTCCTTTTTCTTGTAGATATTTCTTTGCCATTGCCTGAGAAGGTGCGGGAAGAAAAAGAAAAAGAATTCGCTGAACTTATGAAGAAGGTTACCTGTCCTGCTATTATGGTTCTTAATAAGGTGGACCTGCTGGATAAGGAAAAACTACTTCCAATGATTGCTTCGTATTCCTCTTTATTCCCTTTTCAGGCAGTTATTCCACTGTCTGCACTTAAAGGTGATGGTACGGATAATCTTGTTCAGGAAGTGCTCAAACTGTTGCCGGTCGGACCGAGATATTTTCCCGAAGATATCCCTACAGATGCTACCGAGAGGTTCCTGGTCGCTGAGATCATCCGGGAGAAAGTCTTCTTACAAACCGGTCAGGAAATTCCTTACTCCACTGCCGTGACAATTGAGTCCTTTAAAGAAG
>JBFHIK010000523.1:0-1598 GCA_041596555.1 Methanosarcina sp. | reverse complement strand
TGTTATTCAGGGAGGAAACCCTGCCTGTCGGCTGATTGGGAGGCGCATGCTTTTGTTCTCAAACTCAGTTAATTTGACACGAAGGTGATGCCATCTGCTCTTTTGCATCTTGCCCGCGAAATCAAATATACTATTTTTAAAACTAATATCAATGCTTGTTTTTATGAGTTATATCTTTGGGCTATATCCGGCAAAGAAGATTTTTTTAGCAGGAATACAGGATGAAAAAGAGAACGGTGAAACGTCCCGCGATGTTCCAATGAGAGACGTTTCCCCGGTGGAAAAAAGAAAAGATGAAGGCTGCTTTAGAAGGGAGGTTTGACGAAGCTGGAGTTGAATTTTGCTTATTGTTGAAAGAGTCCCTCGGGAGCTCACTCTTTTTCATATCAACCTGTTGCACTTATTGTGCTAATCCAGCAATGGTTACGTTACCACAGGCTGACTGGAGGTTCCCATGCACAGCTGCCCGCAACGCACTTTTTTAGAAAGGTTCCCGTAATTCTTTTGAAGGGTACCTTGCATAATCAGTTTTTTGCCCATCTCCTTCGTTACAGTCAAAAAAGTATCCTGAAGAGGAACATGATTTTCTCGATGCTTGGGTCTCAGCGCTCCCCAGACGGGGATTTATTGAGAAGCCCATAAAAAAATGATATAGTAACTCTTTCTCAAAAAGAAATAGATAACGGAATTTTGTTGTTGAATCTGACACCGAGAAAGGTCTTAAAAAGGCTGGCAATGCTAAAAATCTTCACTTGATTTCAAGAGACAATAGAAAGGATTACACCAAATTGAAACAGTGTTGATTCTAAAAAAACTATAGACTAGCATTATAATGCTGAATTAATTTTTGCAGAAGCAAGAATAATTTATTTTGAATGAAAAAAATAGTCAAAATAAACGGTAAAAAGCATGTGAGTGATTATTTTTTAGAGGCTTTAAATATAATTCCTGTAATATAAAATAAGCCAAATAATATGAAACTTAAAAATCAAAAAGTCCTTATCACAGGAGCCGATGGTTTCATCGGCTCTCACCTTACGGAAATGCTCCTGGCCAAAGGCTGCAAGGTTCGTGCTCTCAGCCTTTACAACTCTTTTAACGATTGGGGCTGGTTGGAAGAAGTGCCTTCCAACGACAATCTTGAGATCGTATGCGGAGATATTCGAGATCCCCATTTCTGCAAAGAAATCACCAGGGGAATCGATACAATCTTCCATCTGGCGGCTCTCATCGCCATCCCCTATTCCTATATCGCTCCGGACAGCTACCTTGATACCAATGTCAAAGGTACCCTCAATATTTGTCAGGCAGCGAGGGAAAACGGGTGCACCCGGCTCATCCAGACTTCAACATCGGAGGTATATGGAACTGCCCGGTACGTACCAATCGATGAAAAGCACCCCCTGCAGCCCCAGTCGCCTTACTCCGCTACCAAAGTAGGTGCTGACGCCATGGCCTTGAGTTTTCATTCGACTTTTGGTCTGCCGGTAACCATTGCCCGACCGTTCAACACCTATGGCCCTCGTCAAAGTGCCCGAGCTGTTATCCCGACCATCATCATGCAGATTGCCGCCGGGAAAAAACAGATTAGGCTCGGA
>JBFHIK010000522.1:0-1599 GCA_041596555.1 Methanosarcina sp. | reverse complement strand
GGGCCTATGCTATGGTTGGAATGGGAGCGGTCTTTGCCGGGACTGCCCGGGCTCCTCTTACTGCCATCCTGATCCTTTTTGAGATTACAAGGGATTACAGTCTTATCCTCCCTCTCATGTTTGCCTGTGTGCTGAGCAACGTTATGTCCAACGCCCTGTATACGGAATCCATTTTCACAGAAGGGCTCCGCAGGAGAGGGTTTAAGATCAGGAAAGGCCGGGAAGTGGATATAATGGTCTCCATGTTTGTAAAAGATGCCATGGTCACACATGTCCAGACCGTCTCCGAAGAAAAGAACGTGGATATCCTTATTGCACTCATGCAGGCAAGCCGACATGCCGGTTTTCCAGTCCTTGATTCAAAAGGCAAACTTTCAGGGATAGTGACACTCTCAGACCTCCGAAGCAAAGTAAAATACGGAGAAGTTGACAAAAAGATAGGGGACATCGCTACCCGGGATGTGGAAGTCGCCTACCCCGACGAAACCCTTGAAGCCGTCCTCAAACGCCTTGGCTCAAAGCAGATAGGCAGGCTCCCCGTTGTGGACCGCGAGGATAAAACAAAACTTCTTGGCCTCATCACCCGGAGTGACGTCGTAAACTCATATAACAAGAAAGTCGTGGAAAAAGTCCGGGACACAGACTAAAAGCAGTAAACTAAAAAAGGTCCCCTGACAAAAAGAATAGAACCAAAAAAATGGAAGCTATTCGTGCTAAAATTGTGGGGACCTTATGCCTGTAACAGAGAACATCTCAAAAGGCGGACTGGATAAACTGGATAAATACCTGAAAAGCTTAATTCAGGAAGACAGTACAGAAGATATCAGTGATTTTTACACCAGTAATTTTTACACGGAACTTTCGGTCAGGGAAATATTACCGATCACCCGCCAACTTTTTGAAGAGAAGGTCTGTCTGAACCGTGAATTTGAAGTCCTTCAATTTGTAAAAAAAGAAAAACATTTAATAATTTACGGAGAAGCAGGTTCGGGAAAGACCTGGACCCTTAGGTGGCTGGGTACTGCCTGTGCCAGGAAATGCCTCGAGAAAAAAGAAGGCTTTGTCCCCATTTACGCAGCACTTGATTCCTACGTTAAAGGCTCTTTTTATGATTATTTGAGAAAGGCAACGGGAAAAAAAGGCATATCAGGATCTGATTTCAGGAAACTTCTGGATGGAAAAGCCCTGCTGCTTCTGGATGGGCTTGACACGCTTACCCCTTCTGACAATTTCTCCCCTTTAGATGAAATTTCCGATTTTATCTCAGAATACGAAAACTGCAGATATATTCTAGCCTCAAGACCCCGGCTTTCCGGCAGCATAAGAAACAGGTTTGCGGTTTGCGAACTTGAAAAACTGACTGATGAAAAAGTCAGGGACGTTATAGAGAAGCATATCCCGGATGAGGAACAGGCAAACTTTCTGAAAGCCATTGTCCTGAAAGAAAACAATTCAAATACGGTTCTTCGAAATCCCCTGATGCTTTCCCTCTGGCTCGAAATTGCAGAGTCCAGCCGGGGGATAAAAGAAAATGAAAAAAAAGAAAATGAAAAAAAGGTTGAAGCTTCTCTTCCATCCAGCCGGGCGGAGATTTATAAG
>JBFHIK010000521.1:0-1633 GCA_041596555.1 Methanosarcina sp. | reverse complement strand
GCGCTGATGCATATGCACATTTCTGCAGGTCAAGGTCACGAAAAGCATCTATAGAGCAGACAGTGTAACCTGCCCTGCTTGCAGAGCAGACAATGTTTCGCGTATCAAACCCAATTGCAAGGATATTCTGCATGTTCCCTCGTTTTTCCGGATAATCTTATTTTTCCTGCGGAACATCGGAGTGTGCCAGCGCAAAGATTCCATATTCTGTTTTCAGAACCGGGATTTCACTTCCTGCTTCTGCACTAAAGGACATTGGCTTTTTTATTGCAACAGTTTCATAGGTCTCAGGGTCAAGCACCAGAATTGCATTTTCTTCGATTGAAACCAGAACTGTATAAACTGCATCCCCAAGATTTGCAATTTTTTCTGCACCTTTGAGGTCTTCAGGAGTTGAAATAAACCTGGAGCCATCTTCAAGGCTTATCCCGTTAACCTTCTTGCCTGAGCTTCTTATCTGGATGATCCTTCCCCTGAACCTTATCACGTCCCCTGGCCTGAATTCTGGAAGGCGCATGGCAAAAGTAATCCTGTAGAGGTTTTTCCCGTCTTTCATCCCAACAAGGGTAGGGGACTCGGAAAAACTGCCTCCGAGTTCGTTAATGATCAGTCGGCAGACCTGCCTGCTGGCGTTCATGGAACCCATGTAGAGGTCAATTCCCTCCTTCAGTTCAAGGGCTTCGCTTATAAAGGCAAGGCGGTCGCCTTTCTTCCTCATGCTTTCCATGGCTTCCCTGGCAATGGCAGAGCAGCGCCTCCTTTCCTCTTCAGTAGGGAACCTGCCTGCTGCCCTTATCTGGATGATTGCTTCAAAGTATCCTCCGGACTCCCGGCTGCACATATCGCAGGCTGTCCGCTGAATCCTTACTTCGGTTTCAGCTTCGGCATGTACTGGCTCTTCTTTTACGATTGCATCTATTTCGGCTCTCACCATGTATATATAAGGCGTAACTTCTTTTGGTTCCAGGCCGAGTTCCACATCTTCGGCTTCATTGTGGATAAAAAGGGCATTTTCTACGGCTTTTAACACCACTTCTTCTACATTGCCGATATTTTCCCAGCGGCTCCTGTGGAAGTACGCTCCACAGCTGGAACAGATCCTTACGTGGAGTACAAGGGGCAGTTCAATTAGTTTGATGGTTTCAAAGAAACAGTCCCTGCAAACGGAATCAAAAAGTTTATCGCATTCTTTGCCGCATTTTGGGCATGTGATTGAATTCATTATAATCCTTACTGATCGTCTTCTTGGAATAGTGGGTCTCAGAGTATTTAAAAAGTAAAGTCTCTATCGTAAATACAGAACAGTCCACCTGTTAAGTACTCTCATGTTATTTAAGAATAGCTGGATTCGCTGATTTTATCTGTGAGCATCCACCCCGAATTTTCTGGTATACAAAACCAGCAAAAAGGTACAACACAGTTACAAATTGATTTTGAAAACTATATAGTTCGGGTGGTCATTAAATATGGATTGGTTTTATATAAATATTTTCCCGCCCAAATTGCGCCTCGCCCGAATTGCTCCTCGCCCGAATTGCGCCTCGCCCGAATTGCGCTTTGGGATCTCAGAAAATCGAAGATTTTCTGGGAGTTGCGATGTAATCGCAACAGTACGCGGTCCTTTTCGCTGCGC
>JBFHIK010000520.1:0-1637 GCA_041596555.1 Methanosarcina sp. | reverse complement strand
TTCCACATAACGCCGCTGCCCTTCAGCATAGATAGTGTCAAAGGCAAGGGTAGATTTCCCCGAGCCCGAGACGCCGGTGATAACAATTAATTTGTCCCGCGGGAGCTCCACAGTGATGTCTTTGAGGTTGTGTTCCCGTGCCCCTTTAACGATGATATTTTTCATTTTTCTTCTCTCAGATTTTTCTCATTAATTGGATGGATAAAGTTAGGATTTTAAAACTTTGAGTTAAGACTTTGAGGTTAAGATAAAAACAATATGAAACAAGAAGCAAAATCATTTTTGAAGAACTTTTCTTTCACTTTTTCTCTTCACTTTTCGGATAATGTGTTCAGGCAGATAATTCTACGTATTATTATAAATAAGTAGTTATAAATGATCCGCGCCAGTTATCCGGAATTCTCTCCGGAAAGATATATCTCGATTTTTTTCAGCACATATAGCAAAACATCGATTTTTTATTAATAAAGTCATATAGCGGGGTGAAAGTATTAATCAATCATTTTTTCAATTCCTTCCTGAGAGGATGAAACGCCCCGTAATGAATTAATCGATTTTTTTATTTTTGCCTTTTAAACGGCTCAACCGAATACTTTCACTTTCCTGCTGACCTGCAGGAATTTTTCTGAAGCCAAAATTCTGGTCGTCCCCGGCTACCTGGTTGATATTCCGGGGTCAAACTTCCCGGCGTGGTTGATGATTTCATTTTTATCTACTGTATGCAGGCGGGTTCAGGCGGGGCGCGGCGGAGGGAAAGAAAGGATGGGAGAAGCAATTTACGGCCATTCAGGAGTAATACCAACCAATTAAACAGGGAGCGCATGGGATAAAACCTGAAGGAAAATTGTCTCCACCACCGGCTGGAACCTCAAAACCCTATAATCTAATTCGGCGCGGCTTTGAGTCAATCGAGTTCCAGAGTCCGGTTTTTAGAGATATTAGGTGAAGAAAAGATGACCAGATCGAAAGATAAAGAAAAAATTCATAAATAGTTTACATTCAAACCCTTATTCAGGAGAACAGCAGGCTAAAGAACAATACTTTTTGTTTCATACGGTTCTTTCTTTAGACAGTTGTAGCATTAGGGCACAGGGCTTAGAAAGGGTCACAGTAAAGCACTTTATTGTCAATTATCTTTATTACTGTGACCCTCTCCTCCTGCCTCTTTATTTTTTTCTTTTACCAAGGCTTTCTTTTCTCTCTTTTGCCGCCTTGTGCTGTTTATTCGTTGTTTTAGCTGCTTCTGCTGCCTCTTGTAAGGCTGCATCGTTTAGTTTCTTACCCACATTTCTCACCTGCCTAATTTTTCAATAGTTAATGAATTGACTTCCACACATAAATAAATTTCGAATGTTGTTTCTTCATTCTTGTGTCTATTTTGTTGCATTGTTTAACCAATTAACAAAAAATATTTTATTATAGGTTGATTGCGTTGTTTCCTTGAAGCCAGGAGGAACTGCTAAACTAGCAAATGAACGCCATGCTCAAACGGACACTAATATGCCTGTTCCAGGAGCCCCTGTAGCTCTCGCATACACTCTTCCAAGACATTTATATCTGGAAAACTGGATAAGATACCAATAGAGAACCAGTAAAGGTTTCTTTCTTACATATGTATTTTTTTAATTCTATTATAC
>JBFHIK010000519.1:0-1642 GCA_041596555.1 Methanosarcina sp. | reverse complement strand
TTCAAAGCCTCATTTCAATACCGAATATTTTTCAGACTTTATGATTGCCGTATCAATCATAATTTCGTAAATTTATGTCTGAACAGGAAAGAGATAACTTACTGCTGTCTATATAAAGTTTTCTTTTTTTTATTTTTTAAAGAAAATATAACAAGGTGAAAGATCATCATGGACCTGTACCACATAATTATATTTTTCGGATAGCACGAGCAGGTAAAAAAGAGGGTTTTGTCTAACCAATATATTTAAGAAATACAATATATATACATATTTAATAAATAAACCTATAAAAAATTCAATATGGATATTCATATATATATTTAATAAATCACACTATAATAAAAACACAGTAATAATATTTAATAAATACAACTCTTTCAATAATAAGATAAAGATATTTGATAAATATGGTTATAACAAATATAGTTATAAAATTGGTTGGAACAGCCAGAAATTTAGGTATATTTTCTATTAGTATATTTTCTATTAGTATATTTTCTATAATTCCATAAGGAAGAATGGGGGAAAAGTATGGAAACTTATCATATTCCAGAGATTGCGAGGAATGTTTTCAGTGTCGGGTCAAAAGACTGGAACTGCAGGATGTTCGATTCTTTAATTCCTCTGCCAGAGGGCACCAGCTACAATTCTTTTCTTGTAAAAGGCGAGAAGAAAACAGCCCTTATAGATACCGTAAATCCGGGTTTTGAAGAGGAATTTGAGGTAAAAATCAATATGGTCTCAGACCTGAAAAAACTTGATTACCTGATAATGAACCATGCCGAGCCGGATCATTCCAATGCTATTAGCTTAATCCTTGAAAAAGCTCCAAATGCTTTATTTGTAACAACTGAGAAAGGAGTGAAGATGGCAAAGCTCTACCATGAGCTGCCTGAAGATCGGATCAAAATCATTGCTGAAGGAGATAGCCTCGATCTGGGAGGAAAGACCCTTCGTTTCATAGAAGCACCCTGGCTCCACTGGCCTGAAACCATGTTCACATACCTGCCTGAAGATAAAGTCCTTTTTACATGCGACTTTTTTGGAGCACATACAGCTCAGGGAGTTTATGATGAAGATATAGAGGACCTCATTCCTTTCGCAAAACGCTACTACGGCGAAATCATGATGCCTTTCGGGAAAATGGGGGCAAAGGCTCTTGAAAAAATAAAGGATCTTGATATTGAAATTATTGCCCCCAGCCATGGGCCTATCTACAAAGATCCAAAGAGAATTATGGAGCCATATGCGAAATGGACTTCAGGAAAAACAGAAAATAAAGCCCTTATTGTCTATGTGAGTATGTGGGGGTCCACCAGGGAGATGGTCCGGACAATTGCAGAAACTCTATTACAAGAAGGCGTAGATGTCAGGATGTACGATCT
Source organism: Methanosarcina sp. (assembly GCA_041596555.1). Taxonomy (GTDB): domain Archaea; phylum Halobacteriota; class Methanosarcinia; order Methanosarcinales; family Methanosarcinaceae; genus Methanosarcina. The sequence continues at coordinate 257 of JBFHIK010000519.1, read as the reverse complement.
TGCAGTTTCGGATATAGGGGATGTTGCAAGAGAACTGGTTGATTCCCGCGCTATTATCCTTGGGGTACCGACAGTCCTTGGAGGTATGCATCCTGTTGCCCTTTACGGCGCGTCCCTGGTAAAAGCGCTCAACCCACCGGCAAAGTATGGGGTTGCACTCGGGTCCTTTGGCTGGGGTGGGGGGGCACTGAAGCAGGCAGGTGAAATCCTGGCTCCTTTGAAAATGGAGATTGTGGGAACCCATCAGGTGAAAGGCA
>JBFHIK010000518.1:0-1642 GCA_041596555.1 Methanosarcina sp. | reverse complement strand
TATCTTTTCTTCTCTTCTGGGGGGTTCGCAATTACCTCGAAAATACTATTGTTTTTGTGCGCGCAACCTCTTTTAAGGCCAGAATTGCAGTCAGCTTTTTTCTGCTGCTGGTGCCTCTGCTTTCTTTTTATGCAATAGATCAAAATACTTTTGAGATAAAGAATACAACGTATGCAAATGAATTAGCACATAATGGGATTTATCAGTTGTTTGCGGCTTTTCGTAATAATGAGCTCAATTATAAGAAATTTTACACATCTCGTTCGGATAAAGCAGCGTTTGCCAATTTACGCAAATCTCTGAAGACCCCGAACAGTGTGTATATGAGTAATGATGCCTTTGATATTCGACGTCAGATAAAATACAGCGGAGAAGAAAAAAGATACAACATCATGCTGATCACCGTTGAAAGCCTGAGCGCTTCTTTCTTTACCCGCTTTGGGAATCAGGAAAATATAACACCAAATCTTGATGGTATCGTTAAAAAGTCCCTCTTTTTCACTAATTTTTTTGCTACAGGAACGCGAACAGTTCGCGGGATGGAGGCGCTGACTCTCTCTCTGCCTCCAACTCCTGGATTTTCAATTGTTAAGAGACCGAATAATGAGGGGTTGTTTTCTCTTGGAAGTGTTTTGCGCAGCAAAGGATATCTCCCTTCTTTTATTTATTCTGGAATGGGGTATTTCGATAATATGAATTATTTTTTTGGTCATAACGGATACAAAACAATTGATCGTAAAGATTTTACTCAAGAAGAAGTTTCTTTTGAAAATGCCTGGGGGGTCTGTGACGAAGACCTGTATGCAAAAGCAATGCAGGTGTCTGATGAAGCCTGGAAAAAAGGAAAACCCTTTTATAATTTTCTGATGACAACATCAAACCATCGTCCATACACGTATCCTGATGGGAAAATTGACATTCCTTCGCACAGCGGAAGAAGCGGGGCGGTAAAATATACTGATTATGCTCTCGGGAAATTTTTCCGCGAAGCGCGTAAACACCCGTGGTTTGCTCAAACCCTCTTTGTAATTGTTGGAGATCATTGTGCTTCAAGTGCCGGGAAAACGGTCCTTCCTGTGGCGAATTATCACATCCCCCTCATTATATATGCCCCAGAAATTTTAAAACCTCAAGAAATCTCCATACTGTCATCACAGATCGATTTTGCTCCCACAATTATGGGTTTGTTAAATACAAGCTATGTGTCAAAATTTTTTGGGAAAGATATTTTGTTGAATGAAAAAGGCAGGGCGTTTATTGGAACGTATCAAAAAATTGGCATGTTGCATGATGGTACATTAACAGTAGAAATGCCGACGAAACGCTCGGAATCCTTTACCGTCAGAGGCCTGCAGCAAACACCATCTTCGATAAACCAGGATGAGTTGAAGGATCTCATCTCGTACTACCAGTCGGCAAGTTATCTTTTTCATAATAAAAAAGATAACTTTTAACTTGAGGGTACCTTGAAACAGTTTGTATTTCGTTCATATGCAAGGAGCCCTTGTGTTATGCTTTATTGCACCGCGTTGTTGTGGAAACCGAAATTCTGCACTTAAAAAGTATGTGCAATGCGCCGCCGGGGAAGCTTCCCCTTTTTTAGTTCCTGCGTCTTTGATGCTCTGCAGCTGAACGTCTCCTG
>JBFHIK010000517.1:0-1657 GCA_041596555.1 Methanosarcina sp. | reverse complement strand
TAATGTTAAGAAAAAATGCAGGAGACTGAGTGCGAGGAGTACAACATTAGTTCAGATGGTACAGATGACGCATTCCTCCCCCACCTGCCATTTCCGGCAAGCCGGAAATGTCGAGGAAGGGGTCTCCTCCTGAGGTAAGATAAAAATTTTCGTCATTCTAGCTGTAATGATCTTTTTCGTTTCCTACCTGAGGACATATATCACTCCCGAAAGGACAAGACAGATCCTCGGATGCAAGCAAGGAATTAGATATTATGTTCTTGCATCCCTTATCGGGACAGTGACACCTTTTTGTTCGTGCTCATCTGTTCCGATCTTTATAGGATTTGTGGAGGCTGGAGTGCCTCTGGGAGTCACTTTCGCCTTTTTGATCACCTATCCTCCTGTAAACGAAGCTGATGTAGCCGCTTTATGGGCTACTCTCGGGCTTCAGGCTACAGCAATTTATGTTATATCAGGAATTATACTGGGTACCCCGGGTGGTTATCTAATTGGTCTTCTTAAGCTTGAAAAATATGTAGAAGACTTTGTGTATAAAATGAAAGTAGGAAAGCAAAGTACGGAAGATCAAAAACTAACAGTTAGGGAAAGAGCAGATTATGCCTTTGAAAGTGTAAAAGAAATTGTGGGCAGAGTCTGGCTTTACGTGATAATAGGAGTTGCTATAGGAGGTATTTTCCATGGATATGCTCCTGAAGGCTTACTCGGAAAATATGCTGGTAAGGACAATCTGTTTGCAGTGCCGATTGCTGTCCTTATTGGAGTACCCTTATACTCGAATGTTATGGCCATGATTCCTTGTAGAAAGTTTGATTGGAAAAGGGTTTCCAGTAGGAACCGCCCTGGCATTTCTCATGTCTGTCACAGCCGTGTCTTTGCCTGAGATGGTTATCCTTAAAAAGGTACTGAAAAAAGAACTGATTGCAATCTTTGTTTCAATTGTATCAGTGTCGATAATCTTTACCGGTTATTTATTCAACATATTGTTATAAACCTGCCAATGTCGTCATAAATTTTAGAAATTTAAAACCAGTATATCAAAGGCAGGTAGAAAAAGTTCAACTAATGAAAATGGAGGAAAAAATATGCAAATAGAAATTCTCGGGACAGGATGCCCCAAATGCAAAAAAACAAAAGAAACGATTGAAAAAGTACTGAAGCAAACTGGTGTTGAAGCTGAAGTGGTTAAAGTCGAAGATATAGAAAAAATTCTGAGCTACGGAGTTATGGTTACCCCTGCAGTTGTTATCGATGGAGACGTAAAAACTGCAGGCAAAGTTCCAGATGAAAAAGACGTTAGAAAATGGATTGTAAAATAACAGAAAAAAGCACATGAAATTCTTCGAATAACATGCCTAAATAATGAAAGTACTTGAGAGCACTTTCATGCCAAATATGTGCATTTAGTAAAAAGATTCAAAATTAAACAAGACTCAAAAGGAGGATAAAAAAATGGTAGAAGAAACAAAATGTTCATGTGGTTCAGCAAATGTGGCAATTTTTCCATGTACTGGAGCTTCAAATGTAGGTCAGATTTCAAGTGAACTACCCCTCCCTAAAACTCTCGCCTGACGGCTTGAGTTTTTGAGGAAGGAGCTTCCTGCTTCATACTAGGCGGTTGACGTTTTTTCCTAGTCCACAGGCTCAAACCGTAGTC
>JBFHIK010000516.1:0-1672 GCA_041596555.1 Methanosarcina sp. | reverse complement strand
TCAAAGTGCAGCATGAAATTCGGGCCGCCGGGTCTGAGGGAAATCAGATGGGGTGTTGTCCTGCTCAATTCATCAAAGGCCTCAAGGGGCAGCTCAAGCCCAAATTCGTGGGCAAGGGCAGGAAGGTGCAGGGTAGTATTTGTGCTCCCTCCGACTGCCATATCGACCATTATGGCGTTCTCAAAGGACCTGCGAGTAACAATCTGCCTTGGGGTGATGTTCTCTTTTACAAGCTCCACAATGCGCTCTCCGGATTCCTTGGCAATGCGAGTCTTTTTTGCCTCCACTGCATGGGCGGTTGCACAGCCAGGAAGGCTCATCCCGAGGGCTTCAGTCATGCACGCCATTGTGTTTGCAGTAAACATTCCGGCACATGACCCTGCCCCTGCACAGGAAAGATTTTCAAGCCTTTGAAGCTCGGCTTCGGAGATTTTGCCTGCTCTGTAGGCACCTACCCCTTCAAAGACTGAGATAAGGTCAGTGTATTTATCGTCCACGTATCCAGGGAGCATTGGCCCTCCTGTCACAACAATGGCAGGGATATTAAGCCTGCCTGCTGCCATAAGGTGCGCTGGTACGATCTTATCACAGGTAGGGATAAGGACCATACCATCAAACTGGTGAGCTCTGACCATCAGTTCGATCGTGTCCTCTATAACTTCCCTGCTGGGGAGGGAATATTTCATGCCCTCATGCCCCATTGCGATTCCGTCGCAGACCCCTATGGTATGGAACTCAAAAGGAACTCCTCCAGCGTTCCTGATTCCAGCTTTTACAGCCTCAGCAAGTTTATTCAGGTGAATATGACCTGGGATTATGTCATTCCAGGAATTGACAACTGCGATGAACGGTTTCTTCATTTCCGAATCCGTAACCCCTGTTGCTTTGAGGAGGGAACGGTTGGCAGCGCGTTCAGGCCCCTCTTTGATGATGTTGCTTCTCATTGCAAGTCTCCTTATGATCTTGATATTGAAAACTATCAGTGTAATTCGTTATAATGTATAGATAGGAAAAAACTTCATAGTATAAACAGGTTGGGGAAGAAAAAGCTGTAGAAAAGCGCGGAGAAAAAGATTGAAATCTTCAAAAAATTATCGAAAGGTTGGTAAAAAAGGTGCCTGGACGGGCAGCTGAGGAAAGATCTGTCAAAAAAATCGGGCAGTTAAAAAAAAGGCAGGTCAAAAAATAGGTAAAAGTGTTTTCTGGAAAGAATGATGCCTGTCTTTTGGCAATAAAGGCTAAAATCTGGAAAAAATATCCGTTTGAGCCATTAAAACCAGAATCAAATATCACAAAAAGGCAATTTAATATAATAGTATCCAAATATTTATATAGCCAGTCAGAAATTTTGAATTTAGCATAGTGAACGGATACGCCCTTAACTACATCTACAAGATCACATCCAAACAACACACCACACAAAATTTAACCACCACAGGGTTTCCCCGTTCACCAAATTCTTTATCTCACTAATTCTTATTTCTTTTTTCATTTCTCTGGTTGTCCTCTGTTACATCCCTGTTACATGGTTGATATTCTGGTATTAGAAACTCCAGCCCGGATGTTGAGTTCGTTTAGATCTGCGGTACGCGGGTGGGTTCAAGTCTTGCGCGGCGCGTGAAAAGAAAGAAAGAAAGAAAGAAAGAAAGAAAGAAATATGCAATTTGAAGTC
>JBFHIK010000515.1:0-1672 GCA_041596555.1 Methanosarcina sp. | reverse complement strand
TAAGAAAAAATGCAGGAGACTGAGTGCGAGGAGTACAACATTAGTTCAGATGGTACAGATGACGCATTCCTCCCCCACCTGCCATTTCCGGCAAGCCGGAAATGTCGAGGAAGGGGTCTCCTGCTGAGGTAAGATGAAAACGGATACTCATTAATAAAGAGAATGTACATACCTCTTAATATGCAGAAACCCGGAGAACCGCGAGTGATTCCATGAGCAGACAGATATTCTACATGCCTTTCAGCCTGAAATTTCTTTTCCTTTTGATTCTCATTACGATCTTCGGGCTTGGATCTCTGTTTCTGGGAGTTATTGTTTCGGCATTCATGAAAATAGGATTTTCCGCAGAAGACGCACTTTTAATCCTGCTCCTGTCCCTCCTTGGAAGTGGGATCAATATCCCACTGACAACCCTGAGGTCTGACATTCCGGTTGTCAAGGATAATTATGTCAAGGTCTTTGGGATTTCCTACAGGATTCCCATCCGGCAGATGGCAAGAAATGAAACAGTGCTTGCCATCAATGTAGGAGGGGCAGTTATTCCTGTCCTTATTTCCGCCTATCTTCTGACACAATTCCCTTCTTCTGTCCTTCCTGCAGGAATTGGTATAGCAGTTGTTGCAGCCATAACCTATGCCGTAGCAAAGCCAATTAGAGGAGTCGGAATTGCTACTCCGGCTCTGGTCCCGCCCCTGACAGCTGCCCTTACCGCAATCCTGCTGACTTCGGTAATCCATATCCCTGGCTGCCCTGTTGAGCAGTGCCGTGTCATCATTGCTTATACAGGAGGAGTGCTTGGGACCCTTATAGGAGCTGACCTGTTTAATCTGGGAAAAATCAAGAATCTCGGAGCTCCGATTGCAAGCATCGGAGGAGCAGGGACCTTTGATGGAATATTCTTAAGCGGATTTATCGCCCTTCTCCTGATCTGAAAAAAGGCAGTTCCCGATTAATTGGTTGATCATTCCGGATCCGGAACTGGAGTTTTTCAGTTACTTCCCCCTGCCCCGCGTGGGGCATAGGCCTGCCTGCCGGATAAGAACAAATAACCTGTAAACCAGTGCCGCAATTAAGAGAGACAATATACTGAAAAAAATGCCCCTGGGGCTGAGATAATACTTACCTTAACCCCGAAAACCGTTTTTCAATTCACAGGAAAACATAAACGCTTCAGCCAGCTTTTCTGGAACCCATGCAAAAAAATAAATAAGTACCGGATGTTTCTAGCGTTTTTAATTTTCCTTTTTTATGCTACTTTTACCCTCTGACTTTTCTTTTCTCTTGTTTTCATTTTGGGAAAAAACCGCTCTCCTGCATCGAGCGTGACAAGAACGACACAAGATAGAGAATATGGTTTTATGAGTCCGAAAGTGGTTTTATGAGTCAGAAAGTGGTTTTATGGGTCAGAAAGATCTGCAATTTATTCCACTTGAGCGGGCAAACCTAACTACTCTGACCCATCAATTGGTCCTCTTGAGCGCAGCGAAGATCACTACTATAACCCATAAAATAGTCCTCTTGAGCGCAGCGAAAAGGACCGCGGGCTCCCGAATCGCAATTCGGGTGCCGAAGCGAAATTCGGGAGAGATAATTCTCAAAGAGAACAAAACTCCAGGAGAATAACTCTCAATTTCTCACAAATAATAACAGGTTAACTCTTTCTCCTAAGCAC
>JBFHIK010000514.1:0-1720 GCA_041596555.1 Methanosarcina sp. | reverse complement strand
ATTGCAATATTTTGAGTAGAGCAGATGGATACGAATATGCCACAGAGAATTTGGAAGTTGACGGAATTCCTCCTACGACTGAAGTCATAGGCATCCTTCCTTAATTTATCGTGAAGGGCAGAATCAAAAAATGCGGATATTTTTTAAGATTTTAGTGGACTCGGCGGGATTTGAACCCGCGGCCTTTACGTTGCGAACGTAACGATCTACCCCTGATCTACGAGCCCTTTTACGAAAAAGAGAATAGTGAAAAAAGATTTTCCGAACACACGTGCCCGGCTCTTTTTTCCTTCTCAGATGCGGTAAGCTTCCTGGACCTGAACATTCTCGACGCCGGAAACTTTTGCAAAGGCTTCTTCTGCAGGTTCAGTTCCGCCTTCTTCGTCATTAACGATTAATGTTACAATAAGAGCTTTCAAGCCAAAAGCGATCGGTTCCTCAACAATATCTCCGTGAAGATTCGCCCCTGCAGGAATTACGGCTTTGAGCTTCTCCTTTAGCCCTACAAGATCGGTTTCAACGCCTTCTGGCATAATTTTAATTTTTGCTGCAACATCACCCATTTCAATTCCTCTTTTAATCTATTATGATTCTATCGACTAATTTCGAGCTGCTTTTATAATTTGCTTCTGATTCTTCTGGCCAGATGGCCAAAATCACGGAGCTTTGAATCCACACTTCGGGCAGGTATATACGTTACCCTGCTGCCTGCAGCTTGTACATCTTCCGATCTCTGCTCCGCACTGGGGGCAGGGAAATTTCACATAGCCTTTCTCTACAAGACGGATCCCGCATGAGGTACAGTATTCAACTTTCTGTGATGACATTTTTCGTCTCCTTAATTATTCCTTCTTCCTTATAGTGAACTAATGAATTCTACAATGAATTAACCGGTGAATCAGGCACTTTACTTAAGCTTCAGTATCCTGCTTTTTTCTGCACCTGTATTAACATCAACAAGTCTGATGAATTGAATATAATGATGCTTTTTGGACACGGTTTGCTTCTCTCCCTAGTCATATACGATATACAATTTAAATATTCCCCTTTACCGCCGTACAGGGCACAGGCTTTCCGTACACCGCCTGAATAACTCTTTCCGGAAATTTCCCATTTATAATTCTGCACTCCATTCTGTTTTTCTGAAGGAATCCGGGCAGGAAAGGGTCGACACAGCTTTCAAAGTTTTCTGAAAAGTCGGAGGTAAAAATTTCCCTGACCAGTTTTCCTTCCCTGAAAATCCCGTCAACATCCGTAGCCTTAATGAACAGGGCTCCAGTCTGCTTCGCAACCCAGGCAGCGATCGTGTCCGAAGTTACGCTCCAGGAGTGAGGCAGAGGGTCTACCGCCTTCAGCAGTCTGTAGGGAAAAAAAATCGAAACGCCAGGAGTAAGTTCTGTTATTGAATCCGTATCCACTGCACCGCTTTTATCCTGAAGGTAGCAGGCATACTGCTCCATACCAAGCACAGCCATCCAGTGAGCTGCATCGTCTCCAAGTCCGAACCTTTCGTCAGCCCTCCTTACAGCATCTGCAAATACCCCTCCTCCGGGTACGATAAGGATGGAATAAAGGCTTTTTTCGGGAACCTGCTCATCAGAATCAGCCCCTGAAGGTCCTGAGCCAAATTCTTTTACGAGCCTGTCAATAAGTTCCGGAGCTTCGCTGATAAGGCTTCCCCCTACTTTGATAACTACCCGCATGGTTTTCATTGAGATTT
>JBFHIK010000513.1:0-1724 GCA_041596555.1 Methanosarcina sp. | reverse complement strand
TGAAAGGGATTTAAAGGTTGAAAGGGATTTGATATGCTGTTACAGGTTTTAAGGGTTTAAGGGTTTTTCTTACAGGTATTTTTCAGAGGTTTTTCTCAGAAAACAGCAGCATATGGACGTAGAGCAGAATCATCAGTCCAACTACAATCCCCCAGATAAACTGCAAAGTGAAATATGAGTAAACAACAATCCCGAGCACAAATAAAGTGACAAGGACATTTACCAGCCTGACCTTTCGCTTCACCCGGGGGTCATGCGGAGTTCCGGCTGCCTCTTCGTTCAGGTCGCATTCCCTGAAGTAACTCCTTTCCTGTTTCATGAGGAAGTAAAGCCTCAGGACCAGGATATCAATAACTATGCCCCAGAAAGGCTGGCCTATGTAAAAGGTGTAGAAAAAGACAGCTGCAAGGAAGATACCAACGAGTATTATGAACAGTTGTTCATATTTGTTTTTTCCAGCAGCTTTGCTCCTACTCCTATCTGAACTTTTATTCCTTTTTTTGTTCTCTTCTTCCCTGTCCATACTGACCCCCCTACCTGCACAGATCCTTTTCTAATGTCGATAAGCAGCAAAATATCCAGAAAACGTGGGTTAAAGAAAGATATGGAACTTCGAACATCTATAATTAAGCTTTTAATAATATATAAAGGAGTTGGAAAAAAGGCAGGGACATGGAAGAAAAACACAGGCTACAACATAACCCATGCTAAAACAGAATCTATGCTAAAACAGAATCTATAAAACATTAAAAGCCTTTTTTTTAATATGCCTGAGACGCCTGAGACGCCCGAGACGCCCGAGATGCCCACAAAATTGAGAGAGGAAGCAGTAAAATATTTCAACGAAACCCTGGACCTGATGCAGAAAGGAAAGTCCGAAGAAGCCCTCGAGTCCCTCCAGAAAGCCGAAAAAGCCGCACATGAAGCAAAAGACGGAGCTATCCTGTTCCACACCTTAAAAGTCAGAGGGCAGCTCCTTCAGTCCCTTGGCAGGTTTGAAGAAGCCCTGGAGACCTACACCTTCTCCTTAACAACCAGTGTAAAACTCCTCGCAGACGAACCGGAAAACAAACTCTACATTGATACCCTCCACATGAACCTCAACAACCTCGGGAACCTCGGCAATATATTCCAGAGAGCAGGCGACTTCCCCTCCTCCCGGCAGTGCTATGAAATTGGCCTCGAAATCTCCCGGAAACAACTAGATTTCCATCCCGAAAACGAATTCTACCGGATGTACGCCGGAAACACCCAGAACAACATCGGAGAACTGCTTTTCACAATGGGCAATTTGGAAGAAGCAAAAGAAAAATACGAAGAAGCTCTCAAAAACTATGCTTTCCTCCTCAAAAATTTCCCGAAAAACCCGGAATACCTTTCAGATACAGCAATGACCCTCAACAACCTCGGAACTCTCTTTTCAGAAAAAGGACAAAAAGCAGAGGCAAAAGAAAACTTCAAAAAAGCGCTTGAGATCCTGAAAAAAATGGGCAAAAAAGACCCTGGAAACGAAAAGCTCAGGGAAGAAATCAGCCTCACCCGGAAAAGGCTCGAAGCGATTTGAAATTTAGCTTCTGCAGCCGAAATTAGCCATCCCCACCAAAAAAGTCAATTACCCCTCCCTAAAACCTTCACCTAACGGCTCAGGTTTTTGAGGAAGGGGCTTGTCTAACAAGCCCTGGTTGACCAGATCACCGATAAGGAGCAATGGAAAATCGGTAAAC
>JBFHIK010000512.1:0-1732 GCA_041596555.1 Methanosarcina sp. | reverse complement strand
GGTCCGTGAGATTCTCCAGAATGTTTCTGATCCTGCGGGAAAAAAGAGAATTATTCAGGGAACAGTCTATGATATTAGCAAACAAAAAGAAGCTGAAGAATCTCTTGCAAAAGTGGAAGAAATCCGTAAAAAGGAAATACATCACCGGATAAAGAATAACCTGCAGGTAATCTCAAGCCTCCTTGAACTTCAGGCAGAAAAGTTCAACGACATAGAAGTTCTTGAAGCTTTCCGTGAGAGTCAGAACCGTGTTGCTACAATGGCAATAATTCATGAGGAGCTTTACAGGTCAAAAAATAACGAGGCCCTGGATTTTTCAGCTTACCTTCAGAAACTGACAACGGACCTGTTCCACTCATACACTGTCAGAAAAGGGGACGTCAATATGCAGCTCGATATTGAAGAGATTTTCCTGGGAATGGATACTGCAATTCCTCTGGGGATAATTATCAATGAGCTTGTATCCAATTCTCTGAAACACGCATTTCCATCAGGCCGGAAAGGTGACGTTTGCATCAAACTCTGCAAAACAGAAGAAAATAACGAGAATAAAAGTATAAGTAATATCATTAGTAATAGTAGTTCTAAGAGTTCAGTTGATAAAAATATCCAGTACACACTGGTAGTTTCGGACAATGGATTGGGTTTTCCGGAAAATGTTGATTTCAGGAACACGAGCTCTCTGGGTCTCCAGCTGGTAAATATACTTGTAGAGCAACTGGACGGCACGATTGAACTTGAGAAAAGTTCGGGGACTAAGTTCAAGATCTGGTTTAAGGAGTCCTGCCAGTAATCTGAAAAAGTATCCAGTATCAAAGGGGAGATACAATGAAAAAGGCAAAAATTCTGGTTGTTGAAGACCAGAACATCGTCGCTCTAAACATTAGAAACAAGCTCAAAAACCTGGGTTATACTGTACCAGGTACTGCATCCACAGGAGAGGAAGCAATAAGAAAAGCAGAGCTGACGAATGCGGATCTTGTTTTGATGGATATAATGTTGAAAGGGGATATGGATGGAATTGAAGCTGCTCGTGAGATAAAAACTCGCCTTCGAATTCCTGTACTATACCTGACAGCTTATACTGACGATGAAACCCTTGAAAGAGCTAAAATGACAGAACCGGCAGGATATATTTCTAAGCCTTTCAAAGAAGAAGACCTGCACAGCAATATTGAGATGGCGCTCCATAAACACAGAGCTGAAAAAAAAGAGATTGAAAGTTCCGGTAATGACGAATAAAATTCTTCAATCCATCTAAATAATGCATGAATCCGGTTAAAACAGATACATTTTCCCAAAAATGGGATAGCCTTTCTTAAAAGTTATACGATTCGTTTTTTACGGGGTTTTTCTGCTATCTTGCTTTCCGGGCTGAGAGTTTTTCACGAATAGTTGTTCAGGAAAAGGTGGCTTTGCCAGCTTACCTGAGGCAACCTGCTTAAATAGTTCTGGAGATTTCTAGCGCCTGGAGTTAAGGATAGTAACTACATTAAAAAGGATCCAGATGCCGCAAAAAAACCAGAATACAGGCCCTGCGGTGTTTACTAGAAACTCACCTGTTTCCGGATTATCAGGGTACATATCGATATACAGCGAACCTGCAGTCATAAGCAGGAAACTTGTGATTGTAAATAAAAGTAAGACGGCTCTTATTATGGGGGGTTTTGGATCAGAGCGGGAAAAACCATTCATATAATAGGTTAGCAGGAGTAGAAATAAATAATTTTTT
>JBFHIK010000511.1:0-1740 GCA_041596555.1 Methanosarcina sp. | reverse complement strand
GTCATGATACCTGCGAATGCTTCCTCAGTTTGTAGCTCTATCGTGTAGCATTAAAAGTCCTGAGAGGTAGGGGCGGTGTGTTACACATAACAAGCATATCCAACATTGGCGAGAGGAGACACGAAAGTACGTTACCTGCTACGGAAATTCGTTTCCAGAGCAGAGTGGAGAAATCCAAACATGAAAGGAATGCCAGAAAATTGACGGCATTCCTCTAATGAATAAAGTCAAAAGAATCCGGCCTTATTTTTTCGTGAAGGGTAGGGAATACATAAAGAGACATCACAACAGAAAAAGCGCAACCTGAGCGTAACAATCTGGAAAATATATTTAACCAGGTAAATTGAATGGTTTGAACGGCACGGGCTGGGGGAGCCTGTAACTTTTAGTATCCGTGATATCCTTCACTTCGACAAAAAGGAATGAGTGAGTCTATGAAAAAGATTCGAATAGGAATGTTTAGCTGGGAAAGTTTGTATTCTATACGTGTAGGCGGGATTTCCCCCCACGTATCCGAACTATCTGAGGCTCTTGCAGCTAAGGGTCATGAAGTTCATCTTTTTACCCGAGGCCCTGAAAACAATGATGAAATGATCAGTGGAGTCCACTACCACAGAATTGCATGCGACCGGAGTGGAGGAATAGTGGAGCAGATGAACCGGATGTGCGATGCTATGTATTGCCGGTTTCTGGACGTGCGGGAGGAAGCAGGAAAGTTTGATATCCTCCACGGGCACGACTGGCATCCTGTAAACGTCCTCTGCAGAATAAAAGCCCAGTTTGGACTGCCTTTTGTCCTGACCTTCCACAGTACGGAATGGGGGCGAAATGGAAATCTTCACGGGGACTGGTGGGAAGCAAAAGAGATTGCTCACAGGGAATGGCTTGGAGGGTATGAAGCTTCCGACGTAATTACGACATCTACGATTTTGAGAGAAGAAATCAAGCACATATACAAAATTCCCGATTATAAGCTCTGGGAGATCCCTAATGGAATAAATGTGGGAAAAATAAAAAGGGAACTTGATCCTGGAAATATAAAAAGAAACTACGGAATCCATCCATGCCTTCCTGTAGTACTCTTCACCGGAAGGATGTCCTACCAGAAAGGGCCTGACCTGCTCGTCGAAGCTGCAGCAAAAGTCCTGAAGAAGCGGGATGCCCAATTTGTGCTCATAGGAGAAGGGGATATGCGGACTCAATGTGAAAACCAGGCTCAGAGGCTTGGCATTGGCGACTCCTGCAATTTCCTTGGTTACGCCCCTGATAACACTGTCATAGACTGGTTCAACGCCTGCGACCTTGTCTGTGTCCCGAGCCGGAACGAACCCTTCGGGATAGTTGTACTTGAGGCCTGGGATGCGAAAAAGCCTGTGGTTGCAAGCGATGCAGTCGCTCTTGTTGAGAACTTCAGGACAGGAATAATTGCCCATAAAGAGCCTTCATCAATTGCCTGGGGCCTCAACTACGTACTTGAGGGGCTGGGCCGCAACAGGATGGGAGAGAAGGGATACGAACTCCTGAAGAAGAAATACAACTGGGAAACGATAGCTGAAAAAACCCTTGAAGTATATGAAAAAGTAATCGAAAAAACCTGAGTACTTAGAAAAGTTTGAAGAGGAAGATATTATAGTATCCTCTTCAAATTCAAGGGAGAATTACCCAACCAGTAAAATATACAATAATTTTATTATATTGATATAATTATTTTACAGTACAGTGATGTTATCACATTTACTT
>JBFHIK010000510.1:0-1749 GCA_041596555.1 Methanosarcina sp. | reverse complement strand
ACAGCAGAAAATATCAGGAACTTTCAGAACCATACAAGGAGCGGAAGCTTTCTGCAGAATGAGAGCTTACATTTCTACAATTAGAAAGAACGGTTTACCTGTTATAGACGGTATTCTCGCGGCGCTCAACGGAGCGCCGCTATTATCCTGAGAATTGCAGCATTTTGCTGAGAAAACATACTTTTTTATCAGTGGCTGAATAGTTACAAAATAAAACTAACATTCTACTTCTCTTTGTTGAAATTCCTCTAACCGTTTTGTTTACTGACTCACAACCCATGCATTACTCTGTTTTCTAATCCTTCGTCCGAAGGCATCGGAAGGGTGCATTTTGACATCTTAGTGGCACGAACTGGCCTTCTTTCTTATTCTCGTGCCTGGGTTTTTGCAGGAGCAGTCCATTGCTCCTGACGATGCCAATCGGTTAATGGTTAGTTCAGTGATGGGAGTAGTCACTTATAATGCAATGCACAGACGAACGGTGTTTAATAATTTTTGTGCCTGGATTTCTGACCTTTTCTGGAGGGGTTATTCATCCTATTTACCGGCTTTGGCAATCTTATTTCCGGTCTTTCAATTACAATCTTCTTCAGGGCTGGTAGTGCCTTTTCCTTAATATCCACATCATTGTCTTTCAGCACACTCATGAAATTAGCATGGTCATTTTTGGAAAGGATGTTTATCGCTTTTCCTTCTGTTCCTGCTCGTGCAGTTCTTCCAATCCTGTGAATATACTGTTTACTCTCCCTGGGAATATCATAATTGTAAACATGGGAAACACCCTGTATATCAAGTCCTCTTCCGGCTACATCTGTGCATACAAGGATACCTATGTTCCCGGAATGGAATTTTTCCATTATGCGAGTTCGTTCGTTCTGTGTTAATCCTCCATGAATTGCCACAGCATTGATACCTGATTTTCTCAGGTTTTTTGCGACTTTGTCAGTGTTTCTTTTTGTGTTGCAGAAAACCATTCCGAGGTTTGACTTCTCATTTTGTAGAAGATACACCAGCAGAGATAATTTCATTTCATCCTGTACTTTATAAACGACCTGATTCAATTTTTGCGGGTCGATATAAGACTCTGCTGATACTCGAACCGGGTTTTTCATGTGCTTGCGGGAAAGCTGGACAATATCTTTTGTAATGGTCGCAGAGAACAAAAGGGTCTGCCTGTTTTGAGGACATTCCTTGATAATTTTTTCTACATCCACTTTGAATCCCATATCAAACATATGGTCTGCCTCATCAAGGACAAGGGTTTTCACATTATTGAAGTTGATAGTATTTCTGCTGATATGATCGAGTAGTCTACCGGGTGTTCCCACAACAACCTCGGCATTCTTTAATTCTTTAATTTGTGGATTGATCCCTACACCGCCATAGATAGATACGATATTTAACGGGTCATATTTTGAGAATTTCCTGAAAGAATCTGCCACCTGCTCCGCCAGTTCTCTTGTAGGGGTCAGGATCAAAGCCTGAATTCCTTTACTTTTTTCGGAATTTTGTAATATACCTGAAGCAAATGAGAGGGTTTTTCCGGAACCTGTTGCGGATCCGGCTATAACATCTTCCCCAGCAAGTATTAGGGGAATTGATTTTTCCTGTATTGCTGTAGGGTTTTCAAAGCCATGTTCATCTATTGATTTCAAAACAGCATTACTGAGACCTAGTTTTTTAAAATTATTCATAGTTATACTTTCCGTGATTTTTCTGAAAAAGCTATTTAATTACTTTTTCATTTTT
>JBFHIK010000509.1:0-1752 GCA_041596555.1 Methanosarcina sp. | reverse complement strand
TTCGATAAAATGGAAATAAGTTCCACTTCAAGTTCCGGGATCACAATGAAAAACCGTGATTCTATCACTCTTAGCAAGGGAAATACTATCGACATAATGGGAAAACTTGGCTTTGTTGTGGCTGATGCCAGCGAACTCCGCTTTGCCCCTATAGTCGAGACTTCCGAGCCCGGGATCTATGAATTGAGGGGAACGGTCTATGACGAAGTGTCTAATATAACTGTCTGGACACCATACAACTTTGAAGGGTTCTATTACAGCATCGATGAAAATATCTCCACCGAAAGCCTGACCCTCACGGAAGAGATCGAGGGGAGGTCAATTGATGACGAGGCGCTTGTTTATTCCTCCATCCCGGCTCTTGTGAAATTCGAGCATGAAGGTTGGGGCAGTTATGAGGTTGTCGGGTTTATGGCAGAGAAGTATTTTGCAGGCTATCCTGATAATACCCTTGGAAATTCAAAGAGCGTGAGTGTGCTTTCGGACGATATCCTCGCAAAAGTTCTTATCGATGACGATAACAAAAAGTCGATGTTTACGGGATCTTCAATAGTTCTCGAGAACGGTTACTCACTCAAGGCTTCAGAAGTTGACGTTACCGGAGAAAGAGTGCTCTTTGAGCTGTATAAAGATGGGAAGCAGCTGGATTCGGGAATAGTTTCCCAGGACGGGGACTATGTCTACGAAGCAGACATCGGAGGGGCTGAAGAAGTCCCGGTGATCGCAGTCCACGTAAGCACTGTCTTCCGGTCGCAGGAAACGGATGCTGTGTTTATAGAAGGGGTCTTCCAGATCTCAGATGATTACCTTGAGCTTTCCCAGGGCGATTCTTTCGGCAGGATGGAAATAAGCACGATTTCCAGCTCAGGGATTACAATGAAAAACGAAGACTCGATTTCCCTCTCAAAGGGCAATACCGTTAACCTGATGGGCAACGTTAAGTTCAGGGTGGCTGATTCTTCTGTCCTGCGCTTCTATCCCTTTGTTGAAGTCGAGAGTGGTGAACAGGACCAGCTGGAAATCGAAGTTCCAGAAGTCCTTGTGGTCGGACAGGCAGCAGAAATCCGGGTCACAGCAAGAAGCGTTTCAGTCAGCGATGTTGAAATCCTCCTTGACGGTAAGAGCATCGGGTCCACAGGAGACGACGGAACTCTTACGTACACCCCAGGTCAGGAAGGCAGCTTCACATTATCTGCAAACAAGGCAGGGTATATCTCCGGAACCAAGGATATGGACGTTGTCGGTGCAGGGGTCCTGAAGCTGTTGCTTTCAATCTCTCCGGAAACCATAAGGGAAGGAGACCAGATTAGTATCAAGGTTACCGACTCTGTGGAAAACAAACCTGTCTCCGGAGCGGATGTCTACTTCGGTGGTCAGAAGGTTGAAGGACAGACGGGTACAGACGGCAGTGTATCTTACTGGGTAACTGCTCCGGGCACGTATACAGTAAATGCAACAAAAACAGGTTATGAGGAAGGAAAAACAGTTATTGAGGTTTCTGAAGATAAAGCCAATTTTGAATTTTCGGACTTCTCAATTGAGCCTGCTTCTGTTGAGGGCGGAGACGCAGTTGCAATCAAGGTGAACGTTGAAAACACCGGCACCATTGCCGGAGAAACCGAAGTGGAACTGCTGATCAACGGGGAATCCGTAGAGTCCAAGACCGTGAGCCTGGAAGCTGGCGCAAGTACAGTGGTTGAATTCTCCCATACCGAGAAAGAAGCAGGGGCATATACGGTTGAGGTAGGAGGT
>JBFHIK010000508.1:0-1771 GCA_041596555.1 Methanosarcina sp. | reverse complement strand
AGCGAAACTCGGGTGCCGAAGCGAAACTCGGGTGCCGAGGCGCAATTCGGGTGCCGAAGCGAAATTCGGGCAGCGCAATTTGGGTATTTCCGCTCGGGGTTAATTAGTGGATTTCACCAGCCGCGTTCCTGAAGGGCTTCCTCGACAGGGATCATGTCTGTGCTGATACCTTTCATTCCGGCGCCTATGCCTTTTGAAATCTCGGCAAGTTTTGCAGGGTTATCGTAGTTGTTTACGGCTTCAACAATTGCTTTTGCCATCTTTTCAGGGTTTTCGGCTTTGAAAATGCCTGAGCCTACAAAAACCCCATCTGCACCAAGGCGCATCATAAGAGCTGCATCAGCAGGGGTTGCAATTCCGCCAGCTGCAAAGTTTACTACAATCAGGCGCTGCATTTTAGCGGTTTCCATTACAAGTTCGATAGGAGCTTCGATTTCCCTTGCAACCATTATAAGTTCTTCTTTTGTCTTGCCTGCAAGGGCACGGATTTCGCCCTGAATCTGCTTCATGTGCTTTACTGCCTGGCTGACGTCTCCGGTTCCGGCTTCTCCTTTCGTCCGGATCATGGCTGCTCCTTCGTTGATCCTGCGGAGAGCTTCTCCGAGGTTCCTGGCGCCGCAGACAAAGGGCACTGTAAACTGTGTTTTGTCTATGTGATAGAAAGGATCGGCAGGAGTAAGGACTTCGGATTCATCTACCATGTCAACGCCGAGTGCCTCCATGATTTCGGCTTCGACGAAGTGCCCGATCCTTGCTTTTGCCATTACAGGAATAGTAACCGTATCAATGATTTGCTGGACGATTTCGGGATCTGCCATACGGGCAACTCCGCCCTCTTTCCTGATATCTGCAGGGACAGCCTGAAGGGCCATAACAGCAACTGCTCCGGCTTCTTCTGCGATCCTGGCCTGTTCCGGAGTTGTCACATCCATGATCACACCCCCCTTCTGCATCCTTGCAAAGCCCCTCTTGATAAGTTCGGTCCCGTGTCTCAATTTTTCAAAGTCCATGAATGTCATCCTCTTTATATCAATCAGATTTCTAAGATATATTGCCGTGGGAAATCTTTTCCACAGGTGAAACGGCCATCAAGCCCTTTCCACCAGTTGCAACCAACAGGTTGCGGTTTTCAGTATGCTGTTTCTCCAGTGAATTGAGAATACGCTCAATAGTTAAAAGCATTATTTAAGCTATTCCTTAATTCCAGAGTACAGATTGAATTAAATTACAATGATTTAAAATCTTTTATATTTTATAAAGATAATTAATATTTTTAAGAACTGTCCTGTTTTTCCGGTTATTTAATCCGGACATACTCTGGAGCCTTAATGAAATTCTTTGCAGTACTTTCAAAACGTACTTTTGTAAGTTAACTTTTCGGGTTGATATAACTATCTCAGTCTTCATATAATTTCAATCTTCATAATATATACGGTAATGTATGATCTGATTCCTGAGATAAAACACAGGAAGTAAGATAAAAATATGAACCTCCAACGTTCAGTTCTCCAATATAAAGTTTTTGTAAATTATCGGGGAGATGAGATGTGAAGATCTATGGCTCTTCGCTGTTTTGTATGGATTGAAAATAATTGCGTAGTCAGAGAGTTATCATGTCAAAAAGATAAACATCGATATTGCATGTGATTATCGATTTTTACTACTTCCTCAAACATCTTCCCTTCTTTCTCTTCTACTTCGTTCTTCTCTTCTACTTCGTTCTTCTCTTCTACTTTGGTCTTCTCTTCTACTTTGGTCTTCTCTTCTACTT
>JBFHIK010000507.1:0-1782 GCA_041596555.1 Methanosarcina sp. | reverse complement strand
ATAAAAGCCACAGAGGTTGAAAAGAGGTTCGGGGCTGCGAGCAGGGAATACCTTGCCCCCTCCAGGGGAGACCTCAAATATAAGGTTGCAAGGAGGCTCATTGAACTCCTCAAGGAAGGCAAGAAAGGTCTCATCATAATGAACGCCAAAAAAGAAACAGGCTATATGTTTGCAGACATCACCCTTGCGGTCAATGAGGTTGCAGCTGCGCTCGGGAAAAAGGAAAACCTGGTCAATATGGCAAATATCGACCCGGAACTCGGGCTTCCGCGGGTCAGGCAGCATGCCAGATACATTATGAGGGACTTCACAGCCCACGGGGTTGAGATTCACGAAATCATCGGCGGCATGGATGAGTACCCGATTGTGGGGGAAAAGGTCAGCGAACTAATTACGAAAAAATACAGTGATTACGATTTTGCAGTTATCACAGGCGTTCCTCATGCAATCCCTATGGAGAACCTGCAGCACATGGAACTGATCTCGGTTACGAATGGTCCAAGGCAGGTCCTTCCCTTAAAAGAGATGGGGCATGAGCATGTTATGGTTGAGATCGATCTCCACCCAAAGACGCTCGGAGTCAGCGAAATTGTGGAATCCGAGTTTGGAGCCACATTAAGGGAAGTTGCAAAAGAAGTTGCAAAGGAAGCCTGAACGGAAAAATTCAGGATAAAATTCAGGATAAAATTCAGGATAAGATCCAGAATAAAAGTCCGGATAAAAGTAAGGATAAGTCAAATAACGGGAGGAAGATCATTTGAAAAAACAAAAGATCGTTGCAATTTACGGAAAAGGCGGTATAGGTAAGTCGAGCACAGCCTCAAACGTTGCAGCTGCCTGTGCGGAAGCAGGGAAGAAGGTCATGATCATAGGCTGCGACCCTAAAAGCGATTCATCCATAACCCTTCTCGGAGGCAGGAGAATCCCAACTATACTCGACCTCATCCGCGAAGGTGTGGATATAAAGGAAAAAGATGTGGTCTTTGAAGGGTATGCCGGTGTCAAATGTATAGAAGCCGGAGGGCCCGAGCCCGGTATAGGCTGTGCAGGGCGCGGGATCATAGTTGCAATCCAGAAACTGAAAAGCATTTCAGCAGACCTCCTTAAAGAACAGGACCTTATAATCTACGACGTGCCAGGAGACATCGTCTGCGGCGGGTTTGTTGCCCCTGTCCGGAAGGGCTATGTAAATGAGGCATACGTCCTGACCTCAGGAGAATATATGCCCCTCTATGCAGCAAACAACATCTGCAAAGGGCTCTCCAAGATCGGAATGCCGCTTAGCGGGATTATCTGCAATTCCAGAAATGCGAGCCGGGAAGAAGAAATCGTCAGGAAATTTTCAGAGGAAATTGGCAGTCAGCTTATGGCTTTTATCCCCAAACGGCAGATAGTCCAGGACTGCGAAAGGGATGGCTATTCTGTTATGGAGAAAGCTCCTGACTCCGACATTGCCAAAATCTACCGCCAGCTTGGAGAAGCAATCCTGACCAACGAAAAGAAGGTTATGGCAGACCACCTGAGTGATGAACGGTTAAGGGAAATGACAAAATAAACCGCAAAAACTTACCCGTGCCGCAATATATGTTTAATGGATAAACCGAACCCAGGGGTTATTGAAAGCATGTCCCACAGCAAACAATCCGGAACAGAGGCAGGGAACATTCCCAGAGTCCTTATTTCTGCAGACCGTTCCTCTTCAGGCAAGACCACGATTTCCATGGGCCTTATGGCTGCCCTTGTTTCAAGAGGGTATAAAGTCCAGCCTTTCAAGGTCGCCCT
>JBFHIK010000506.1:0-1785 GCA_041596555.1 Methanosarcina sp. | reverse complement strand
TGATATCTGGTAATTGCAAATTCTTGATTTGTCTGAAATATTAGATGGATAAAGGGAATCATTATATTAAATTTGCACTGCTCTGAGGCGGGTTGAGGGGTATAAGATGGATAAGGTTTACAGGCGGGTTGTTGAAAAGGTAGAGTTGGATTTTCTGGGGAGCCCGGCAGAAAAATAAGAATAAAGTTGTAATAATCTTGCAGGGCTGTCTTTATTCCGGGTTACATGGAAGAAACCTCGTGGTAAAAGTTCTCAACAAAACATCTTGAAAAGGACTCAGAAGCCCATTCAAGGCGCAGGATTGAGGTTCCCGCATATTCTTTCATTTCAACTCTTATCTGATGATAACCGGCAGGGAGAGATAAGGTACCTGTATTTGTGGTTTTGGAGTGTCTAACTGAAGAGCTCGATTCCGTAATTACCGGATTGCCGTCAATATAAAGCTGCGCCCAATCATCTGAAGTCAGATAAAATGTATAACTGGAGTCCTGTTCGATTTTAATTAAACCTTCATAAACGACGCTGAAACTATCTGTTGTAGCCAGGATCCCATAAGGCCAGTTTTCGATATCCGTGCCATAAAGACTGGCGGATGCATATGTATTTTCTGCAAACTTCAGCCTTGAATCCGTACGGTCAACCGCAGTGCCACTAAAACTTACACCCTGATAATAGTAACCAGTAATTCCTGACTGGTATTCTACTACTGGTTCAGACTGGTTTATTATTTCGGACTCAACTGCTGGTTCAGACTGATTTATTATTTCTGGCTCATATCCTTCCGTAAACCTTATTTCCTGGGTAAAAATCAGTTGTTGGGTTCCGAGATCGATGACTTTAAATGTGGCAACATCTCCTGCCTTTTTAGGAACCGAATTTCCTTCTCTGTCCTTCAGGAGCAGCAGTTTATTCTCACCTGCCCTGAAGAATCCAAGAGTTGACGCATTAAGGAGATAGTTTTTTTCGGCAACATTCAGAATTACCGACGTTCTTGAATTATCAAACTCGATAACATCTCCCCCATTATGGTCGATTTTCAAGGTAGTGTTGTTATATTCACTTACTCTGAGGTTTGCAAGCGGGGCTGGAGTTAATTTCTCTTCATTCTCTCCTCCTAATAACGAAACAGCAAGGGCAGCTCCAATAAGAATAACAATTAAAATCATCAGAACATTCCCTATCACCGGGGAAAGTCCATCTCTATTTTTCAGCAGGTTGTCAGGTCTCATATCCACTCCTTTCTATAATAACAGATTATATATTTTTCAAATATAATCATATACTTTTCTACTTTTTTAATCCTTCCTACCACTAAGAAATCATCACTAAGGGGTTATCCTAAAGAATTAACAGGACCACTATATCGGCAGACAGGACTAAATATAAAAATATTGTTATAAATCTCCGGCTGGATTCGTGTCCTGGTTCTAAAAAAAGAGGGTTATTTCTCTGTTTTTTGTTTTTTCAGGGTTTTTACGTTCTGACCGCGCTGAAGCGCGGGGAAAAGACAGGTTTGAGATAGCTATTGGTGATGCCCTGTTTTCCAATTCTTCTGATTTTTACATCCTGCCGCTGTTTCAAGACTAAAGTGGCAGGCATGTAATAGTGCCCCTGTTGACCAGCCTGAGTCTTAATTGACTACGTTGGAAATGTCATGATACCTGCGAATGCTTCCTCAGTTTGCTGCTCTATCGTGTAGCATTAAAAGTCCTGAGAGGTAGAAAAGTCCTGAGAGGTAGGGGCGGTGTGTTACACATAACAAGCATATCCAACATTGGCGAGAGG
>JBFHIK010000505.1:0-1787 GCA_041596555.1 Methanosarcina sp. | reverse complement strand
GCTTGAGCTGCCCCTTGAGGCCTTTGATGAATTGAGCAGGACAACACCCCATCTGATTTCCCTCAGACCCGGCGGCCCGAATTTCATGCTGCACTTTGAAAGGGCAGGCGGAGTCGAGGCAGTCATGCAGAGGCTTGTTTCAAAACTTCATCTTGACCAGCTTACAGTTAACGGCAAAACTATCGGGGAAAACCTGAATGAGCTTGATATAGTTAATCCGAAGCTGAATAAGGAGATCATTGCAACCCTTGAAAAACCAGTCCATGCCGAAGGAGGGATTGCAGTTCTCAAAGGAAGCCTTGCCCCTGATGGCTCGGTTGTAAAGCAGGCGGCAGTTGACCCTAAAATGCGTGTCCATACAGGCCCTGCAAGAGTGTATGATTGTGAAGAAGACGCCATGCAGAGTATTCTTGCAGGGGAGATTAAGCCCGGAGATGTTGTCATTATCCGCTACGAAGGTCCCAAAGGAGGTCCTGGAATGCGTGAAATGCTGGCATCCACAGCCGCAATTGCAGGCATGGGCCTGCTCGAGTCCGTGGCTCTGATAACTGATGGGCGCTTCTCTGGAGGGACCCGTGGACCATGTATAGGGCATGTTTCCCCCGAGGCCAGCGAAGGGGGACCAATAGGCCTCGTAAAAGATGGTGACATGATCGAAATCAACATTCCGGAAAGGGTTCTTAACCTGAAAGTCTCTGAAGAAGAGCTCGAAAGGCGCAAAGCTGCCTTCGTACCTCTTAAAAAGGAGGTCACGGGTTACCTTGCCAGGTACCAGCGCTCAGTCCATTCCGCAAACACTGGCGGGATAGTGGACTGAAATCGATTAACACTCTATTTTCACGGAGGTCTTTTCCTCCGTTTTCCTCTCTTTTTGAATTTCAGGTATTTTCTTTCAGGATTTCATTGATTTTCCTATCTTTGACCTGCATTTGCCGGAAGAGCATCGGAAGAGCATCCTTAGAATTATTCAGATACAGCCCTCATGGAAACGTTTATAGTTCTCAAAACTATATTTTATACGACCATATTATTCAAATCGATTTATTCAAAATCGTTTATTAAAAACCACTTTTTATCTGGAAAATTCAGGAGGCTGAAATTTTGGAAGTAGAGGGGTTATGTTCAATCTGCGGGCGCCCGGCTAAACTTCATACCTGCCATTTATGCGGAAAACTTGTATGCAGCCAGTGCATGGACCGTAGAAAAGGAATCTGTATAAAGTGTGCGGGTGGTAGGGAAGGTTCTGCACCCAATTCAGGGGATATCGGGACATTTAAATAATGATAAATATATAAATTCGAAATTTCAATTTGGGAATTGATCTCCATTTCCATTTCCCCTAATAACCATTCCTGGCAACAAAAAACGGACAAATTTAAAGAGTTTTCTGATCCATTCAACATTATTCACCATATATCGCTTCTCGATGGTGTAATAGTCAGTATTTTTCGGATCTATTTCCAGCTTCTTTCTGAATCCTCAGCTTAACCAGCGTCTAATACCTAAAGTAATTGAAGCTGTTACTAAACTATAACAGCCTGATTCAAGCATATTTTCCACGGACACATCCCCCGAACTTAGATACAAAATCAATTACATTCAAGCCTGTGAGATTGCCATAATGGCGCAACCGTCCGGCCCTCAGGAACCGCACCTCTGCATGCTCAAAAAAGCAGAATAAAGAAACTGTCCGTTAAGTTTTAACGAGAAGGCGGGAAGTCCCCTTCCTCAGAGCGAAGCGACAGGTGGGGGATGAAAGCCGTCAACTTCCCCATTAATATTCATCG
>JBFHIK010000504.1:0-1795 GCA_041596555.1 Methanosarcina sp. | reverse complement strand
CTTAAAATTCTGCATGTGAAATGAAGGGGTTAGAATCGAGCAATATTACGATGTCTAATAATCCAGCAAAAAACCTGTGTTTCTAATTTATTCTTTGGGGGTCAGAGACGTGTTTTTGGGTCATGTTCTGGCGAGAAGGCAAACTGTATCTTAAAATTCTGCATGTGAAATGAAGGGGTTAGAATCGAGCAATATTACGATGTCTAATAATCCAGTAACAAGCTTGCGAGGAAGTGAGCCGAACTTTTAATTTTTTTTGTTAAAAGCTGCCGGGCTCAAGCCGCGCCGGATCGCTGATAAGAAAAAGCGGGTGGATACCATTCAGGTCCCTGGAATAGTATCTCCCGATTAACCGAGCCGCCCGGAACCTTAAAAAATGAATACACTGAGAATTGATAAGGGGCCTGATAGCAAAAACATTTACGAAAGCCCGTAAAATCTCACAGGCCCCCTCTTTTTATTCAGTCTCAAATGTGGTCATAAATCGTGACCATCGCCTTTGTCAACTGGAACAGATCTTCAAGGATCGGAGTTGTATTTTCAGGCTGTCCGAGGGTAGAATTTGCAGCATCGAGCATATCCTGCGGATAGACGAGGCTTTCATTAAGGTCTGCAATAGCGTCATCGAAGGTGTTCAGAGTAAAATTATCATCATTTATGCTTTCAGGATCTTCCATTACCCCAAGCACCGAGTCAACGGTTTCTATGCCTGTGGACGTTCCCTCTATTGTGGTCTGCAGAAAAGGATATTCTGCGGAGTGGTCATTCAGGGTTCCATTAATAAGGTTCAGGTTGAGGTCAAGCAGACGAAGCATAGACCCAAGAAAACGAAAACCCAGCCCCAGCTCTTTTTCAACGACTTCGGTTTCATTATATGAAGACGTAGAGTTATCTATCGGATTTATTTCCGCGGTTTCATTTTCAAGAATCATCCCAGCTTCAAAACCTGTTTCTGCTGAAGCCGGTAGCACAGATAGAGTGATGAAAAGGCCTGCGGCTATCCACAGGCAAAAAGCCTGAAATATATTCATAAAAATATCCCCCACTGTCGGTTTATCGGAACTTAACGAAAATTAAAGAAACTTAACGAGATTTAACGAAAATTAAAGAAACTTGAAGAGATTTAACGAAAATTAATGTATTTTTCTTCCCATTCAAAAATAAACCAATCTGCCTATAAAAACGTAAGGATTTGTATAAAATAATCGAGAAAGTAAAGGGTCTTCAAAAGGACAATATAATGCAGAGTTCTTACAAATTTTTTTATGTTTGACAAAATTTAAACTACTGTGTACTGAAAGTTTAGAAAATAAATGATCAAGTTGCACCATAAATAAAGAAAATCCCCCAATCTAACTCAAAAACTTTATATATTTACAATCAACAAAATTATAATTTTAAAACTATTTTAATAAAACTTGAATAGTCTCCATCGAGCTTTAAACTCTTCTTTTCATCCACTTCCCTCAAATACGCAATCAATAGAGCAATCGGGCATGTGGAATTCTGAACAATAACTAAGAATTAAGAGACTTAATCTCTCTAACTTTTACCTCCTGAAATGCCCGAAGTCCCGGATTTTCTCCTGCATGATAAGAGTGAAAAGGACTGAAAACTGTTGCCCGCACAATGAAACTAAAAAAATGAAAGGCTGTGGCTTCTCAAATGAGCCCCCCTGAGTTAATATATCTTTAAAATCCATCAAGTAGTCCTCCTGAGTTAACCTATCTTAAAAATCCATCAAGTAGTCCTCTTGAGCGCAGCGAAAAGGACCGCGTACTCCCGAGGCGCAATT
>JBFHIK010000503.1:0-1798 GCA_041596555.1 Methanosarcina sp. | reverse complement strand
TAGGTTAGTTTTGAATTAAGTTACTCAAAAATCTTCTTTACAATGTCAGCCAACTGTTTCGCCAAATATGGCGGAACAGCGTTTCCTACCTGATGATATTGCTGCGTTCTGCTGCCGCAGAAGAAATAATTATCAGGAAAGGTTTGAATACGTGCTGCTTCGCGCACGGTTAAGCTTCTACATTGCGTAGGGTCGTAATGGATAAAGTAGTGTCCATCTTTCGAGATATGACTGGTTACCGTGGTTGCCGGTTGATTCGGCTTTTGCGTCCGAAAACGATCAGCAAATTTTGATGTTTTGGCGTTCTTATGATTTGGCAAAAGCCAGTCGGGATAGTCTTTCAACTTAGGGAATTCACCATTTTCCTGTAAATACAACGAAGAGAACAGATATCTCCCGATATCTTCTTTTAAATGCGTCCGGGTTTCATGCTGGATAATTCCCTTTAGTTTCGAATCACGATACCAGTTGAAAAGTGGGTTTTCCGGTTCGTTTAGCTTAAGCTCAATATAATTGCTTCCCTGTGCCAGACCACCCTTTAGTTTTAGAGAACATTTCCTGAATTGTTCCTGCTTTATTCTCGCAAAATAATCGGTGACGACTTTTCGCCAAACACTGTCACTATCTACAACCTGCCGATATTTGTTTTTCCCTTTTTCGTTAAGTCCGTCAAGCTCTCTGCCGATTCCACTCCGAACAGCAGGAAAAGCTTTTATTATTTGCTCCAGAGTAACTTCTTCAGATGGCTGCAGCGGCTTGAATTTTTTCACCTCTATATCTTCTCTTACTCCAAGAAGAATGACGCGATGTCTTTTTTGTGGTACGCCGTATTCCTCAGAATGAATCAAAAAATCGCTATCCTTTTCGTACACCGGACTCCCGTTATTATCAAACGCTTCGGGCTGTTTTACAAACGAGTATATTTTGTATTTCGGAGCATTAAGTCCAGGAAATACGCGCCCGGGATTTTTAAGATCTGCCTTAATCCAATCAAATATTTTTTCGCCATTCAGCTCGGCAGAAAGTAGCCCTTTCACGTTCTCCATCACAAACACCTTTGGATGATGTTTTGCAATTATCCGCAGATATTCACGATACAAAAAAACTCTTGTATCTTCCTCTGAAAGCCCTCTGTTTCTTGAACGCCCAACCAGCGAATATGCCTGGCATGGAGGGCCACCAATTATTATCCAGTCATTTTGTTTGTTAAGCGCTTTTCGTATTCGGTAATCAACAAACTCAGGAGGAAACTTATCACCCCCTAATTCGCACAACCATGCCTCTTTCTCGGCAGCACTAAATTCGCTTTTGTACTTTTTGTATAACGCCTGTTGTTTCTTTTCCCTTTCTTTCAGATCATTCTCACGAAGCATTTCATAATACTCCTTCGGGAACTGACCAACGGGAAATTGTCGCAAGAAACTTCTTAACAGAAGTGTTTTATGCGCATGTTCATCTTTTTCAATTGAAAGTTTAATATCGAATATGCGTTTACCCTCGGCATCCAATACCGAAGAGAACCCTTCTCCCATTCCGCCGGGACCGGCAAACAGATCAATTACGGGGATCGCCATTATGTTTTTAAAATTTTATTCCAGTTATTCAAAATCCTTAAAGAAATCAGCAAAGGATATTTCAAGAGCTCTCAAAAATTTTTCAATGGTTTGAATAGAAACATTTCTTTTGCCATTTTCAACGCTGGCAATATAGGTTCTGTCTAAACCTGCTTTAAAAGCTAATGCTTCTTGTGATAATCCTTTCTGCGTCCGGTAATACTTAATTTTCTTACCAAAATTTT
>JBFHIK010000502.1:0-1809 GCA_041596555.1 Methanosarcina sp. | reverse complement strand
TGTATGATTGAACCTAAATGTATGATTGAACCTAAATGTATGATTGAATCTAAATACTAATTCTGTAACCAATGGGTGCTTCAAAAGGCTGAAAAATTCTTGGGCCTTATGCGGTGAAAGTATCACATGAGGTCCTCAGGAGAGAAAATAGGTAATCTCTCGAACTTCCCCTCCCAAATTACAACTTTCAATACGTTAGTTGGACATGAATTCACATTCTTTCGGCCCAATCACTAACAATATCCAGCAATGTTACTTCATATTTTCAGCAGATTTTCAAGACTGCCGGACAGCTCGAGAGAATTAAAATAAAGAAATGGTTAAAACAGAACTTTCTTCAAAAATAGAAGTAAAACAGAAGACAGACGGTCTCCTGTTTTTTCCTGATAATTCACTCTCTTTTTAACTTCTTCGTGTTCCCCTTTTATTTAATTTCGATTTCGAGCTGGGTAAGCCCTGCAAGCCCATCTTCCGGGCTATATGCTCCCACAAAGAGGTAATAACAACCTGCAGGCAGGTCAAAAGCTGTAATTGACAGTGCTTCCTGGCCTTCTTCCCCTACTGCTATGGCGCCGTTTCCTTCTCCTATCAGGGTCTGGATTTCTGTCTGGAGTTCGTTTCTGGTAAGTTTTGACCTGTTATTTGAGGAATTGATGTCAAAGTCATCAATAAGGTCCACATCGTTTATTATTACGGAAGTCCCATTCTTTGTGCCATTAGAATCGATTTCTATGTTTGCTCTGTATGCCTGGTCTCTGATCAGTAAGGCTCCATAGGTATAGCTAATTCCTTCGGGGGCACCCTTAAGGTCCATGCTTATATCGAGGTCTTCTCCTTTTACTATGCCCGGGGCATCTACACAAAGTTCATATTCGGTAACAACAAAGGCAGTTGCAGAAAGGGCTGTCAGGTTGCAGTCTTCATTCTTTTGCATCATGACTATGCAGTACTCGCCTGTATCGAAGGTCCCAAGGTCATAATCTAATAAGTCACCGTTATTTCCGAGCATAGCCGTGTATTTTTCATAATCTTCTTCCTCTACGTTGCTGTGGAAGAGGGTATCCAGGTTCCCTATTTCTCCTGCGATGATAGCATCAAAGAGCCCATATGCACAGTCTGAACTCACGTTGAAGAGGTAAATTTCTACTTCTCCTTTAAGGCCGGACTCTCCATGGAAAGACATGGTAACGTTTTCCTCTGGCAGGTAAATTGGGTGGGAGCTGTAGGCAGGAGTTGCTGGATAGGTTATGGTGTAGTTTTCATCTTCGGCTTTGAACAGGGCCGCGGAAACTCCTCCATACTCCTTATATTTCGGGCCGGAGTATGTGAGATTTATTGATTGAGGAAGCTGAACCCTTCTCCCTTCGTAGGGGTTCCCCAGAGTGATCCAGTTCCCTTCATCTGGGTCGCTGATATGATCCAGGACGTAAACCACTCTATCGGTGAAATTTATAGTGCCAATTGGGTTTACATCTGTTTTTGCATCTGTTTTTACATCCGTTTTTGCATCTAGTTTTCCACCCTCTGCCATTGCAAGGGCAGAGGTTACTACTAATGCTGTTACTATGAATATCAATAAACTCTTTTTCAAGTTCAATAAATTCCTTCCCAAATTACATACCTCCATTTTACCTATTGAATCTTTAAAATTCTCCAGTTTCAGGATCGCAGGATTTTCATGCTATATTGGCTGAAATCGCTTGTTTTATTTCACGATAAATTAAGGAAGGATGCCTATGACTTCAGTCGTAGGAGGAATTCCGTCAACTTCCAAATGCTCTGTGGCATATTCATATCCATCTACTCTAC
>JBFHIK010000501.1:0-1814 GCA_041596555.1 Methanosarcina sp. | reverse complement strand
TGCTGCCCTGGTGGTAAAGGATGCGTCCCTGGGTTTGCTGGGGCATGCAGGAGGAATTCTCGCAATCCTGGGAGTTGTCATAGGGTTCAGTCTGACCCTGATCGACTTCAGTATAGTCTGGCGTTACTTCGCTTTCTCTAATCAGGCATTGGATACCATAGTTCTCTGGACATCTGCAGTATATTTGTCAAATAACAACAAATTTCACTGGATTGCTACCATCCCGGCTACATTTATGTTTGAATAAAAAAGGAAAGGGTTTGATCCAAAAAAAGATTCGAGGAGAAGGAAATAAATCCTTAAACCATGCCCCGTGTATGGGAATATAACTTGCAGGAAATAAAAAAGGAACAGTGAAAAGGAAAAGCTTCCAGGAAACTACGTTGAGACCCTGAAATCTTTTCCTTGATTTCCAACCCTTGTTTGTTTCGACTTTTGCAAAACCCGTTAAGGTTTTACCCCAAATTCTTAATGCATGTGCCCGCCGATTCCGGGCATTTCACTTTTATCGGGATAAGGTACGCTGGTTTTTGACCAGTGCCCTGCCAGAAAAGCTCCGGACAGGTTGTGCCATATGCTGAAGATTGCACCCGGAAGCGCTGCCGTAGCTGTGAAGTGTTTTATCGCAAGTGCAACACTCAGGCCCGAGTTCTGCATTCCGACCTCGATTGCCAGGGTTCTTGCTTCTTTTTCGCTGAGCTTGAACGCTTTTGCAACCCCGTAACCGCCCACAAGGCCCATCCCGTTGTGCAGGATCACTGCAACCAGTACCAGAAGGCCGCTATGTTCAAGGTTTTCTCTGTTTGCCCCTATGATTATGGCAATGATAACAACGATTGAGAGGGCTGAAATTGCCGGAAAGACGTCCCTGACTGCTGTAATCCTTTTTTCAAAGAAATAATTGATTGAAAGCCCGAACACTACAGGCACAATTACGATATTTACAACGCTTACAAGCATGCCCATGACATCCACTTCCACTGTCTGCCCGATGAAGAGCCAGGTAAGGAAGGGAGTTGCGAGAAAGGCAACCATCGTGGAGACAGATGTGAGCACTATTGAAAGTGCAACATCTCCTTTTGCAAGGTAGCAGATTACATTTGAAGCCGTACCGCCTGGGCAGCAGCCGAGCAGGAT
The DNA here is from genome assembly GCA_041596555.1 of Methanosarcina sp. Lineage (GTDB taxonomy): Archaea > Halobacteriota > Methanosarcinia > Methanosarcinales > Methanosarcinaceae > Methanosarcina. The sequence goes on along the minus strand of JBFHIK010000501.1, from coordinate 677 downwards.
TACGCCAGCTGCAAGATCGGCAGGAAGTTTTAAAGCAAGGCAGACTATCCACGCTGCCAGAGGCATAAGGGTGTACTGCATAAGGGTGCCCAGAATGACCACATAAGGCTTTTTCAGGACTGCAAGGAAACTGTCCACTGACAGTGTGACGCCCATTCCGAGCATAATCAGGCTCAGGAGTGGTACAATGAAGCCTTTGTAGGGGATAAAATATTCCGGATATACGTAGGCTACTGCGGATAAAAGAACTGCCCAGAGAGGGAATAATGAAGTGAACTTTTTTATCATTTTTTAGTACACCATCTCTTCAAATTGGCACTTGAATTATTAAATAAACTGAGATTGTCATTTAAATATATACCTATTTATTCTCGATACATAATAAAGCTGTAATTAATATTGAAATAGTATCAATCCTAGATTCGGCAGGTAAACATATAGATTAATATTATTAATTTTATCTCTCTTTCCTGGTTTTCCCGTGGCAGAGAAAAACAGCAGTAGAAGAGTTGAAGGTCTTATGATATCTTCGATAATATCACATGATACCTGTATTCATAATACATTGATTTTGCATACTCCATCTGGAAGCCATTTTTTCTGGCAAATATAAAAGGAAATTTTAACTTTGGGAGCGCGGAGGCACAGCGAGAAGTCCCCTTCCTCGGAACAGGTGG
>JBFHIK010000500.1:0-1822 GCA_041596555.1 Methanosarcina sp. | reverse complement strand
TTCCGGTGTTATTCAATTTCCGGTGTTATTCAATTTCCGGTGTTATTCAATTTCCGGTGTTATTCAATTTATGGTGTTATTCAGTTCCCTGTACTGCTATGCCCACTCGATTTAAGTCCACCCGATTAATCTCAAACCATGCCCAGTTCTTTCAATCGGTTTGGAAGATATACCTCGGTTACGAAGTCCAGACCTTTTCCTGCAAAAGCCTGCTGTTCAGCCTTCTTGCCTATATCGAGCTGGAGCTTTATCTGCTCTTTCCAGTAATCAGACTCAAAGCGGGGGTCGGAAAGTTCACTCCGAAGCGCACTTACGTCCTGCTCGGTGAGCTTGTCAGTTGAGAGTTCATATTCCACGATATCCGAAGGCTGAAGCCCCAGGAATTTGGCTGCCGGGGTTGCCATGAATTCTGAAAGGTGAGCGCTTTTTATGGCTCCGTAGGCAACTGAGGCATAGATCCTGTAAGACCAGGGGTCGCCGTCAGTAAAAACTGCGACAGGAATCTCCAGTTCCTCGTTCATGCGCTTGATCATCCTTCGGGTTGACCGCGCAGGCTGTCCCTTCAGGTGGACAAGAATTGCATTATAAGCTTCATCAAACCCGTTTTCCATCAGCCGTGCATACATACCACCGGTTTCTATGGCTATAATCATGCTTGCGTCGTGATTCTTAAACTCGATATTTTCCACATTGAAGGGGATCTGGTATCCTCCTTCCCCTACATCCTTCTGGCAGTGGATATTACGCACTCCGCGCTTTGTCTGTTCTGAGATTTCAATCGGCCCGAACATAGTAGCCCCGTCTTCTTCAGGGCGCATGTGGAAATACTCCCTCTGGAGACTGGTCAGGAGTTCCAGGTCTTCGATCAGGCGGTCACTTTCAGCCTGTTCCTTGAACTTGGCAGCATCCCAGCCCTCGGAGATGTAGTAAAGTTCTCGAAGGGTTGAGCCGCGGTTCTGGGCAAGGTGCTCGTTTATGAGAAAATCTGTCGCATAAGTAGTTTTCAGGAGCTGGAATGCCCCTTTTACGGTTTTTGCACTCCTTTCGCTTTCCCTGTCTCCATAGACCCAGACTTCACTCTCGTCGGAATATTCTATGTTTGCCTTGGTCCGGCTTGGAAGGCTGACGTTTGGGATAACCTCATCTTCAAACTGGTTGTAGATCTTTTCTGCAAGCCCGAGCAGCCTCTCTTTTGCAAGGGCATCTCCCTGTCTTGTTTTGTCATTTGCTTCTCTTGCCATTTCAAACACCCTTAAAGGCTTTTGCCCCGGTTACCAGTTCTTCTTCAATCCCTTCTACAATCAGTTGGGGAAGCTTTCGGAGTTCTTCTTCGGTTGTAGACTCCAGTTTGTAGCTAAGCACTTTTGAAGACCCTGCGGCTGCCGAAATCTCCCAGATGTAATCGTAATCATTGCCCATGGTCACGACCTTTGGCTCAGGTTTTGCCCCGTTAATTCTGCAGGGAAGCATTTCGTGCACCCTGAAAGAATAAGCTGAGGTCCCGAAATTCTTGACCTTTATAGCTACATCTGCAGTCCCGTCTCCATTGCTTTTAACTTTCCTGTGCACAAGCAGGTTCCCCATGATTTTTGCAACAACAGGATTTATGTCAGGGACGTCCTTTTCCAGGATATTTGCAACCTTTGCTGCCATTTTAGGAAGCACCTTTGTAATGATAATTTCTTTTTCCCTGCGTTTTTTGAGGTTGCTCTGCTTGCTCAGGTAATGCTTGAGTTTTCTTGCAACCTCTTTGATTGCAAGGTCCACCTCTTCTTTGATTACAGGGATGTCTGCAATTGCGTCCTTTGATTCGGAGGTAAAG
>JBFHIK010000499.1:0-1859 GCA_041596555.1 Methanosarcina sp. | reverse complement strand
GAGTTAAATTCCACATTATATTCTTCTTCAAATGCCCCTTTTGGAAGGGTTTTGAGCCACCTGACCCTCCTTATATGGCTGATAAAGTCGCTGAGCTTCCTGTATTCGTAGTCCCCGGAAATCTTTCCGATCAGGACCTCATTTCTGGTCTTGAGGGGGACTGCTACAAGGTCTCCTTTTTTTATTTTTGTAATGAAAGAGCAGATGTCCTCTGCCCAGGTTCCGGAACGATCTCCTCGCATGCCGGGATATTTTTCGAGTATGAGTTTCTTTACCTGCTCTTCATTTTTAATATTCGATAAATCGGAAAACTCGGACCACCCGATGGTAACCACACTGTCCTCCTGAATAATCTCTTCGTCTTCCAAAGTGCCTGCGGCTTTGAGCAACCAGAGTTTCATGACCTGTCTCCATTTTCATTATTAATCTGATAATTTTTACTTATTGCATGATCATTTTTACTTATTACATGATCATTTTTACTTATTGCATTATTATTTTTACTTATTGCATGATCATTTTTACTTATTGCATGATCATTTTTACTTATTGCATGATCATTTTTACTTATTGCATGATCATTTTTTTCCAATCAGTAAAATCTATTTGATTGACCTTTAAATATATCCTGATAACTTATAAGTTTATTTTATTTACTTTCAAGATAATCCTGATGACCTTTTCTGATCTTTGATCTTCTACAGATCCGTACATCTTTTTTGCTAATTAACTGTTTCCCGCAGTCCGGGTATTCCCCGGAAAACTCTTTTAAGTTTGCCCCCCAGGAACAGGTATGGACAAAAAGGTCTTTGTTGGGGTTGACGGCTGCAGAGCTGGCTGGTTTGCAGTTTTCCTCGAAGGAGAAAATAGGAGTGACTGCAGCTGGAAAGTTGAGATTTTTCCGGAGTTCTCATTTCTTGTTGATTTTTTGAAAAATAATTATGGACAGGCAGAGCCCCTCATCCTTATTGACATTCCAATCGGCTTGAAAACAGGAAGTGGAGAGCGGCTTTCAGATATTGGAGCCCGAAGCCTCCTGAAAGCACGAAAATCAAGTATATTTCCTGTGCCCTGCAGGGAAGCGGTTTATGCGGAGACCTATAAAGAAGCCTGTGAGGTAAATGAAAAGCTCACGGGAAAACGCATCTCAAAACAGGCCTGGAACATAGTCCCTAAAATCCAGGACGTGGACACTTTCCTGGTTGGAAACAAAAGTTTCAGGGAAAAGGTCAGGGAGGTCGGGCCGGAAATCTGTTTCCAGGCTTTTGCAGGCTTTCCTATGAAATATTCCAAAAAGAAAGTTGAAGGTTTTCTTGAAAGAAAGGAAGCTCTGGGTAATGTCTGCCCATTTGCAGATGAAGTAATAGAATATGCCCTTTCTAAGTACAGGCGAAAGGATCTTGCAAAAGACGATATCCTGGATGCCCTTGCAGCTGTACTCACTGCAAAAATGGGGGGCATGTATGGGTTTAAGTATGTACCCAATGAACCTGAAACTGATGGCAAAGGGCTGAAAATTCAGATGGTTTACTACGAATGTAAGGAGTTTAAAGTTCATAGATTCTAATTCTTATTTTTCGAGGATTCAGTTAAAATAATAATTGCAGGTTATGGGGTAATTTTTCCAATCTACGAGGGAAATCGGTGTATATCGACCATGTTAACTAGAAAGTATCAGTAGACTAATGAGCAGGTTAACCAGTATTTTAACCAGTATTATTATTGTCCGGTAAGTCCCCTCCTACTAATTGAATAAAAATAGGAACAATTATAAAACTTATTCAAAATAAATACATCATAAACAAAAGATAAGATTTTAAAAATATACTTGTAGAGTGATTAAATTCAATGGAATGGTT
>JBFHIK010000498.1:0-1861 GCA_041596555.1 Methanosarcina sp. | reverse complement strand
TATATTTTACTTATTTTTATTACATTATTTTATATTTTCATTTATTAGAACTTTTGTACCAGGTGAGGGTCATTTCAGTTTCTTCGAATTACAGAAAGAAGTGCTATCAGGATCGTCCCCATAAACCCGACCAATCCAACCCACGAGAACGCATCTCCATATAACAGGATATAAGTCGAGACTACGAGCAGGACAGCGAGGTAAAACTCCTTTGAGAAAACACTGCGCTTGCTTTCTTTTTGCTTTCCTTCAAGGAACCTGTCCCCCATGTATTCTATTTTGTCGGCAACCTCCCTGATAGCAGCTCTTAACTCAGCTTTTTCATCAGGGGGTTCTGCAGAAAACTCAATATGAAGGGCAGCTCCCTTTGGAGTGTTGAGTTTCTTGTAGGCATCCATAAGGACCGGAATTGCAATGGTTTTAATATTGTACCGCGGGTCAAGTTCAAGGCAGACTCCTTCGATAAGCAGGATCGCCCTCTGCAAAGTTGAAAATTCCCCGGGAAGCCGGATATCATACTTCAGGCCCAGTTTTGCGTAGTTGTCACTCTGTCTGCCTTCAAGCCCGTAATTCTGGTTTGCAATAAGGTCGTCCATATCTTTCCTGAGCCTGCGAACATCCACGTCTCTTGCATCCGCACCCCCTATTTTCAGGAAAGCCTGGGTTGCCCCTTCCACATCCCTGTTATTGATAGAGTAGTAAAACTCAAGCATGTTCTTTTGAAGTTCATCATCGATACTGCCCACAGCCCCGAAATCAATGAAGGCAACAGTATCGTCCTCCTCGACCAGCATATTTCCCCCGTGGGGGTCTGCATGGTAAAAACCGTCGATATAGACCTGTTTAAGATAACTCTTTGTAATCGTGCGCGTATATTCCGATTTCTTGCTCTGGGGCACAGGCAAATCAATAATGTCCTTGACCTGGGTACCCTGAATAAATTCCATTGTAAGGACATTGACAGAACAGTATACAGGATAGATTTTTGGCACAGAAACATTTTTTACATTCTTAAAATTATCATCAAACCGCCGCATGTTAACGGCTTCAATCCTGAGGTCAACTTCCCGGGTAAGCATCTCCCGGATTTCCAGCAAAAATGCATCAATATCGAATTTTTTTCCTACCCTGAGTACTTTTTTCATCACAGGCTTGAAATCGTCCAGGATAGAAAGGTCGATATTAATAGTATCAATGAGGTTCGGGCGCAGAATCTTTACAGCCACGGGCTTGCCGTCAAGCACCCCTTTATAGACCTGAGCAATAGACCCGCAGGCAATTGGTTCAGGGTCAAAGCTGTCAAAAATCTCAATAAAGGCTTTTGCTCTTCTTCCTCTTTCCGCCTTCAGTTCGTCTTCACTTTTTTTCCGGTTTCGGTCCTCACGCGTCTGATACTCACATACGCAGGCAAGGTCAAGGGATTCAGCCATCTCCTCAAAAGGCACAGGTTTAACCTTATCCTGCAAATTGGACATTTCAATAACATAAGGCTGGGGCACGAGGTCAGGCCGCTTGCTCATGGTCTGCCCCATTTTGATAAAAGTAGGCCCGAGCTCTTCGAACGCCTGCCTGAGTTTTACCGCAGTCTGCCTGTTCTCAACATCAAAATCACAGGTACAATCAGGATTTGAGATATAATTGGTACGCAGATCCCGGTAGAGTTCCGGAATAAGGTTGTGCTTTAAAAGGACCCGTACAACTTCCAGATAGCGCTTTGTTTTCCCCAACATCCACTATGGATTAGTCATTATTGTTTAATAGAGTTTCTTCAGGATGCTTATGTCAAAGGTTCATCATTTTCCTAAACATTGAATTCTCAAAATACCAACTTCTTGAGAGATGTGATTTTACAGAAACACCG
>JBFHIK010000497.1:0-1875 GCA_041596555.1 Methanosarcina sp. | reverse complement strand
GGACGCTGCATCATAATGCCCAGCCCACGGCGGGCTCTTTCATCTACTGGAAGATTGGTAATATCTTCTCCATTGAACAGTATCCTGCCTTTCACAATCCTGTACTCGCTAAAGCCCATGATTGTCCTCATAAGGGCTGACTTTCCGGCTCCATTTGGTCCGAAAAGCACATTTGTATACCCTTTTTCAACCTCGAGGTTCACGTCATGAAGCAAAGTTTTTCCGTTGACCTCTACAGTCAGGTCTTCTATTTTTAGCATCGATGTTTCTCCCTTTATCTCATTTTGATACGGTTTTCCCCTATTTCTTTCTCCGTATCTCGAGAAGTAGCCGTTCGAAGTGCGTTTATTTAAATTATATTCTGGCAGAAATAACTCTAAAATCAGACTGGTCTGGCATTCCTGCCTGATTTCCAGTTATCTGCACTAATTCCTTTATTCTTGTTGGAGAACATTGTATTTCTAACCATACGTTCCCTCTCAGTGGCTCCGCCCCCTCTTTCTAAATTAAAAAGATAAGTTTGAGGTTCTTTAAGAAGTAATTTTTTGAAAAGAAAGTAATTTTTTGAAAAGAAAGTAATTTTTTGAAAATAAAGTAATTTTTTGAAAAGAAAGTAATTTTTTGAAAAGAAAACATTTTTCAAAAAAGAAGTATGTTCCTTCTAATTCTAAGACAGGAAGTCTCTTCCTCGATGTGAAGTAGCAGGGGGAGTAGTTAACTTCGCATTTCCCGGAGTTCAAGGCGCATTCCAGCTTTAGTTTCCATATATTTTGAGGGGAATGCAGCCTTTATTTTTTCTTTATGGACTGTGCAGTGTCCGGCTGCTATCAGTTCCATCTCTTTAAGCCTTTCAAACCTATCCCCATCATGCAGCCCTCCAATAATCCCTTTAATATCCCCATGACAAAGAGCAGCATCCATTATTGCGTCAATTCCTGGATGAGCGCAGCCTGTAAGCACATAAGATCCTTTTTCTGTACCCAGAACGAGTGACTGTTCTTTTATTTTATCTCCCAGTTCTCCTGTGCTCCAGATCCCATCAGATATCTCTACGGCTTCCTTTATCTCTATAAGGGTAGCCCTCTTCTTAATTTCCCTTTTGAGATTCTCTGAAAAAGATGAAGGGACATACACAGTGATTCCGGGATTTGCGTGAAGGATCTCGGGCAGACCCCCTATATGGTCCCAGTGCTGATGGGAAAGGACCAGTTTACTTATGCAGGTAGGGTCAATGCCCACTTTCTTCATATTATTAAGAAGTAGAGTCCCATCCCATCCAGTATCGAAAAGAAGGATTTCGTTGTCTGTTTCTAGTAGAGCCGAAAATCCCCAGCTTCCTGTAAAACCGGGGCACGCTTCATTATCATACAGCACTGTTAGCTTGAGCATCTGCTTGCCTCACATTTTCAACATTTTCCGTCTTTGTCTCAAAACGTATCTTATTTACGAAAAACGAAGGCAGAATGCTCGTTACTTTAGTGGCGGGATGAATACCTTCAACTTTCGTACATTTATTATTTTTCGATAACTATTGACTTAATATTAGTTCAAAACCTATATATACTTGATTAGTATGAAAAAAGGAAGTTTATATAGGATTTTTTCCTGAAGAGGGCCAAAAGCAGGTGCTTGAGCAGCATTTTGGCGGTGTCCGATTTCTCTATAATAAACTTCTTCATGTTGGATCTGTATTATATAGCCAATGTGGATGCAGTATCTCAAGATCAGAACTCGATAAGCATATTCTTGTCTTAAAAGATATTTATCCGTGGTTGAAGAATGTTAATTCTCAATCTTTGCAACAGGCAAACAAAAACTTAGATACTGCTTATCAACGTTTTTTTAAAGGCTTGGGGGATTATCCAGTTGAAAAAT
>JBFHIK010000496.1:0-1886 GCA_041596555.1 Methanosarcina sp. | reverse complement strand
CGGGCCTCTTTGCCATATCAACGCCCCATTTTGGGAAACTGCCCTCAAGTCCATGTTTACCCTATACTTGAAATAATTATCAACAAAGTTTTCAAAAAGGGTATGACGACTACTCAGGAGGAACCTGCCGTTTTCTTTGATAACTATCCCGTATTTTGCAAACCTTGATATTGCCGCAGAAACGGTATACCTGTCGAGACCCGTTATTTCAGAGGCTTCAGTAATACTGCGTGGCGATTTCAAAAAGGAAAAGACATGCAGAGAGGAAGGAGTAAAAAGTTTACTCAATGGGAGCCTGGGGAATTCTCACAAAATATCTTCCAGAGACTTCGAATGCAGGGAATCCGAGCGTCGGATGTACACATGTTTTCTTTTTTTTCTTTAAGCACAAAGCCTTCACTTTCCAGCGAACTTACAGCTTTCGATACTGTAGAGAAATGCAGGCTTAAAAGCTCTGAAAGGCCCGATATATTCATAGGCTCTTTAAGGCATTTGAAGATAGAAATCTCCGTAGAATTCAGCATTATGGGGAAAAATATTCACATGATGTATATAGTATGTGGCGAAAATTCCACATAAACCAATAAAACAGATTTATGGCAACCAGCATTTCACCATTTCTATTTATATCTTTTTTTCCAGAAACAGCAGACAGAAAAGATGTTCCTTTCTGAAAACCATCTGCTTAAGACAGGTTTCACGACGCAGGATTCATAATTACACAATTGTCTTTTACACAATTGTCTTCATGACAGATGTGAAAAGTAAAAGGGGCAACATCAGGTTAGTTTCGAAATATATATTCTCTGGTAATTTTATATATGAAAATTATATTTGATGTGATTAAAAAAGATTCTTATGAGGAAACAAATTTACAAAAAACCCACATGGAATTCTCGAATCACAGGCAAAAAATGAAAGCATCGGGATACTTTCATGCCAAATGAATCGGGGAATGAAAATTTTTTAGTCAAAAGGAAAACTCGGTAAAAAATGGGGAAAATCCATGTTCAAGGGAATAAAATCTTTAAAAGAATTTGTTTATGGGAAAGGATTTCGGCTAAATCTTATTGCAATAATCCTGGAGATACTGGTGCTGGCACCAATGGGTGTGACAGCGGAAAAACCAAATCCGGGTGTCTTGCCGGTGGAATCCGCTCCTTTTGGGAAGACGTATGGGGAATGGAGTGAAGAATGGTGGAAGTGGATACTTTCGATACCTTCAGACAGGAACCCTCTCTCAGATGACGGATCGGGAGAATTCTGTGCCGAAGGCCAGTCGGGAAAAGTATGGTTCCTGGCGGGTAGCTGGGTAGGAACCGAGGAACTCAAATGCGAAGTGCCTGCCGGAAAAGCAATCTTTTTCCCAATAATTAATACCGAGTGCTCAAAAATAGAAGGGTATGGTAGAACTGAACAAGATTTCTGTAGTAATGCTAATAGCCAGATGGATACTATAACGGAAACAAAGGTGACCGTTGATGGCAAAGAGTTGAAGTGCTACAGGGTAGAATCAAAACTCTTTGTATTTAAGCTTCCGAGTGATAACGTTCTTGAGGAATTCGATTATATTATACCAGAATTTAGAGGGACCAGATCAAGTCCGACAGTATCTGATGGCTACTGGGTAATGCTGGCGCCCCTTTCTAAAGGAAAACACGTGGTTTACATTTACGACAGGGCGGAAGGTGTGATGCCGGATGGCTCTGACTTTGAAACTGAAATGACGTACACCCTGGCAGTAAAGTCAATTACCCCTCCCTAAAACCTTCACCTAACGGCTCAGGTTTTTGAGGAAGGGGCTTGTCTAACAAGCCCTGGTTGACCAGATCACCGATTAGGAGCAATGGAAAATCGGTAAACGATAGGAAAGAAATAGTTACCCT
>JBFHIK010000495.1:0-1893 GCA_041596555.1 Methanosarcina sp. | reverse complement strand
TTTACAATGCTGTATTGCAGGGTCTGGGGAGGCATTACCAGGGGGTGTTTTCGGGCTTCTTCAATCATAATTTTTCTTGCCAGGCTGATATCCGAATCATAGCTGATCCCGACGTCTATTGGCCAGATAACCGCAGGGTCTTCGATGGTCCAGTTGATTATTGATTCGTTGCTGATTATCGAGTTGGGGATGATAAGCCTCCTGTTATCCCAGGTTATGATTACCGTATGCCTGAGGTTAAGGTCAGTAACCTTTCCGTATTCATTCATAATATTCAGCCGGTCTCCTACCCTGAAAGGCTGAAAGAGAGACAGGGAAATGCCTGCAATAATGTTGCTCAGCGTGTTCTGGGCTGCAAAACCGACCACGATAGCAGCAAGCCCTGCCCCGGAGAACAGAGCTACGGAGAGGCTGCGCAGCTCAGGAATGATGAATATTATAACAATCAATCCGAGAAAATAGATCGCTGCAACCAGAATGTGCCTGAACATCCGGAAAGCCGTTATGTCCATGTGCAGCTTACCACTTGTCTTTTTGTAGTAGCTTTCCATAAGGTGGTTTACCGTCCTTGCGACAAGAATGGTCACCACTCCTATAAGCATAATAAATATCAGTGTACCAAGGTTATCCGAGAACCAGCCGATTGTATCATTTACCAATCTGTCTAAGTGAGATATATTTGCTTTAAGAGAATTATTCATAGTTTCGTTGGGAGTATTCAGGGTTTCCTGAGTTGCCATGCCCACAACCTTTGGCAGGAAGCTTTATATAAATACTGATTAAAAAATACAGGAACTGTAAGAGTGTAGCAAAAGAGGTCTTAAGCCAGAAATACATTTAGATGTTATCTTCACTAATTTATCCGCAACATATTATTTTCCTGGTCCTATCACAGAGGCAATAATTTACCTGCACCCTGGTGCAAAAGCTACCCGCATACACGTTTCCTTATCGTCATAGTCTTTCGTTCCCGGGACCATTTTCGGCTCTTTATTGTTTTGTGTGGACATCCTCATAAAAACCAGCGCGGTTTTGAATTGAAAAAATCTAATCCATAAAGAATGATGAAAAATCGAAAAAAATATATAAATCAAATCTCATTCCCGATATTCGGGAACGAGATTATTTCTTTTTTAGAAAAATTTGTTTTTTCTATCTTTCCAGCTTTATCTGAAACCTTTTACGAAAACACCTCTCAGGCGAACGTGCCTTCTTGTTTCATGTACACCCAGTACCCTTCATAAGGCTTAACTTCAAAAATATCCGTACCGACCTGGTTTCCGTTGAGCACTCCGGAAAGTCCATTGTAACCTACAAAGGCATAGGTGCCGGAACCACTTTCTTCGTCAGTTATCCAGGGGCCCATTACCTTGGAATAGTTATTTCCGATGGTTATAAATGCAGAATCGGCCGTCAGGTTATATTTTACGGGTGAGCCAACCGCGTTCCAGCCAGGGTACAGTTTTATGCTCTGTGGGGCTGACATTACAGATGAAGCCTCTGTGGCTGAGGCAAACTGTGCGGAGGCGTTGAATTCCATTCCTCCGGGGACGTTTATCCAGTATCCTTTCAGGGGTTCGAGGGTTGATACGTTCTCATAGATCCCGCTTGAGCCGTTGTAGTAGACCAGGGCATTGTACTGCACACCTGTAAGCAGGTTCTCAACACTGGCATTTTCAGCTTTGAAGGGAATCGAGAAGAAGTACCACTTTGAAGGAAGCTCTTTCGGCGGAATCAGCACTGCATCTATGGCGTGGATAACGCCGTTGCTGGCATTTAAATCCTGCAATATAATCTTTGCGTCTCCTACAAACACTCCTTCCTCAGTGACATTAACCGGCAGTTCACTTCCCTGAAGGGTCGTAATGTTAGTCATGTTAACAACATCTTCTG
>JBFHIK010000494.1:0-1910 GCA_041596555.1 Methanosarcina sp. | reverse complement strand
CTTACTCCTAATATTTTTACGGCATTCATCGTTTAAACCTCATATTATGTCAGGGCTGGCGGGTTAAATAGGTTCCATAAAGAAGTTCCATCTTTTTGTAGAATCCGAGTAGAAGTTCAAGTCAGGATTAATGAACCTGATTAAATCTCAGAACATTATATATTATAAAACTCCAGATATTTATATGGATAATCAGGTTTAAAAAACTAATTTTGAATGCATAAACTTATTTTGAACAAATAAACTAATTTTGAATGCGAATTCCGGATAACGCAGGTTTAGTTACGAATTCCAATTCCGGAGATTCTACACATGTGGATATGAGGCAAAAAATGGCAAAAATGGCAAAAATGGCAAACACACTCAAAGACCTTGACAGATCCGCCGAGGAGAGCTACGGCAAAGCCAGGGTCTTTTTCCAGATGGGCAAATATGAAGAGGCTCTTGCTGCCTGTGAGAAAGCTACGGATGCCTGGAAAAAAATGGCAGACCTGCTTTTTGAAAAAGGAAAGGAGGACAGCGGAAAAGAGCTACTTGAAAAGGTTCTGGAGGTTCGCTCCTGTCGCGGAATGTCTCTTTTCAAGCTCGGAAGATATGAAGAAGCTCTCGAGATTGTTGATGCTATCCTGGAAGTTAAACAAGACAGTCCGACCGAATGGTCCAACAGGGGTTTTGTGCTCTCTGCCCTTGGCAGGAATGAAGAAGCTCTTGAAGCCTTTGAAAAAGCGCTTTCCTTTGACCCCGCATCCCCCAAAATCCTGACCTGCAAGGGAGTTGTATATTTCAGGATGGGTCTCCTGGAAAAAGCCCTGGAAACCTTCGACAAAGCCCTGGCAGCCGAACCCAAACAGGCTTCTGATTGGGCATGCAAGCTTCCAAGGTTCAGCTTCTTTTCCCGAAACAAGGCTCCCATCATGAGGCCTGACAATGCTGAAACCTGGCACTGGAAAGGCAATTTGTTTATGGAACTGGGGGAAAGAGAAAAAGCCCTCGACGCCTACAAACATGCCCTCGAAAGCGACCCTGACCACCTGAACTCCCTCTTCCGGGGCGGTGGACTCCTTTGCGAGATCGGGGAATATAAAGAAGCTTACAAGTGCTATGCTCGGATCCTTAAGTTAAGCCCTGGAAACGAAGCTGCAAAACAGGGAAAAGAGTTCTGCGAGGCAAAGATCAACGAATGAGGTATAGAATAGCCAGAACAACCAGAACAACCAGAACAACCAGAACAACCAGAACAGCCAGAACAACCAGAACAGCCAGAACAGCCCTAAATCGAATCATCCAGTTTTCTCTTCTGCGCCGCGCCGGGCTGTAGATCGCCGCCGGCAATAAAAATGATAATGGATGAACCGGCACTCCTACAGGGTGAGATCAAATACTATCAAACCACGCCCCGAGCTAAGAAATATTTCTCTTGGGTCCGGGACCCGCTTTTCAATCCACAGGTAATAGGACGCCCCCGCCAGCTTGTCTGGCGGCCCGTTAAAAAAAGAAAGAAGTCGAAGGGAAAAAGAAGTGAACGAAAGGAAGGGAGAAGAGACTTGAAAAGAAGGAAAAAAGAAGAGACTTGAAAAAGATTATTTTTCATATCGAGTAATTATATTTTGTTCATTCTTACGATTTTTCTGGATAATTCGCCGACAGGATTTTTCTGCCTCTTTTATTTTGACTTTTCTTCTTTTTTAACTTCATCGGAATGGCCGCTCTTCGAGCGTGACAAGAACGATCCGGTATAGCTAATAATGTTGCACTTGTGAACTATTTGTAATTCAGCCCTCCTGAGTGAATCTCGCTGCTGTAATCTATAACTCAGTCCTCTTGAGCGAATCTCGCTTCTAAAACCCATCAAGTAGTCCTCTTGAGCGCCGTTTAGCTAAAACCCATCAAGTAGTCCTCTTGAGCACCGT
>JBFHIK010000493.1:0-1914 GCA_041596555.1 Methanosarcina sp. | reverse complement strand
TGCCTGTAATTCGGGAATTTCATGTGCGTTTTCTTAATTATTTTCTTAATTTTAGCTTATTAATTGTAACCTGACAAACTTGATTTTAAAGACAGAGACTGTCATGTAGTCAAAAGCATGCATTATATTATTTTAAATAGTATAATTATTTTTGCATGCCTTAAATAGGCAAAGAATGGCAACAAAAAAATAAAAAGCAGTACCTTTAAAGTGCCTTTAAATTGCTGCGGTCACTGTTGTAAGATCCTGTAAAAAGATTTCGATATCCTCTGGAGTATTGTGCGGCATCAGGACTAAACGGAGGGCTCTTGGAGTGCGGGTGATTGAGACATGCCAGCCGAATCTTTCAAGAAGCTGTTCTCTGACAAGGTCAGGGTTCGGGACTTTTAGAGCAACTACGTTCATTACAGGTTCTAGCAGGGGTTCAAAACCAACTTTTCGAGCTTCTGAAACTAGTTTTGTGGTAAGCTGCATGCAATATTGCACGTTCTTTCTGTAACCTTCGTGACCAAGATATTTCATGACAGCACAGGTAGCGGCAGCTGAAGCTCCGCTTCTGGTACCTGTAAGTGTAAACTGGGACTTTGTGGTTAGATATGGAGTGCTTACCTTAAGGGATTCCAGAAAAGAAGGGGACCTGAAAAGCAGAGCTCCTGACGGGATTGTGGACAGACCCATCTTGTGGGGGTCTATAGCAATGGAAGTAACGCCAGGCACTTTGAAATCAAAAGGCTGGGGTTTATCAAGGAAAGGAATTACGAAACCTCCAAAAGCCGCATCAACATGCAGGAGAAGATCTTTTTCAAGAGCTATTTCCGAGAGTTTGTCTATAGGGTCCACCTGGCCAAACTCAGTATTCCCTGCTATCCCTACGAGTCCTATGGTGTTTGCGTTTATATAACTTTCAACAGAAGCCAGGTCCACCCTGAACTCCGAATCAAGTGACGCTCTTCTGACCTGAATACCCATCATATTGGCAACCTTATCAAAAGAAAAATGAGCCGATTCAGGAATTATAATGTTTGGGATTCCTTTCAACCCTTCCTCTCCTGCTGTTGCAAGATTTTTCATTCCTCTTACTGCCTGAATATTGGATTCAGTACCACCTGTAGTGAGGTAGCCGCAAAAAAAACTCTCACGTGAGTCTCCGAAAGGAACATCAATTGACGGGGCATGAAGGAGTTCACCAAGCATTCTGATAACCTCCTGCTCAAGCCTGTGGGCACCGGCAAAAAGCCCTGTATCACCTAGATTCGCCTCAATAAAAAGCCTGTTAGCCTCGGCTGCAATCTTATGAGGGTGAGTACACATTGAACTTAAAACCCGATAATAGTCCGTATCCTCTGACTTTGCATTTTCCAGGTAGGAAAATATCTCTCTTTCAGAAAGACCCTGCACATTCATATAGATGAAGTAAAACCAGTTTTATTTAAAATACTTATGGAATAAACCTTTAAAAATGGATCTCCTTGACTTTCTAAAAGTCTAAGATTGATTTAATAAGTCAGTAATTCAGGATAGATTTGAATAAAATTTGAATAAAATTTGAATAAAATTTGAATAAAATTTGAATAAAAAAGAAGGAAATTAAAAGAAAATAAAAATAGTGGGACGATTTGAAAAATTAAAAAACAAGGGAAAAAGAACTGAAAACAAAAAAAAGATTAGAAAAAATGAAAAAGAGGGAAGAAAAAGAAGGAAAAAAGAGCAAGAAAAAATTAAAATAAAAGAAAGGCTTTAAAAACTACTCAAAAAAGTATACTTTTCAAGTAAATTAAGTATTACGGAAGGGAAGGAAGAAGAAGGACATTATTAAAGAACATTAGTAAAGAGGGAAAATTCAGTCGTTATAAAAATCTATTTATTCTAATAGTTCTAAAAAAAGGTTGTATATTATTAGTTATAAAAAGTATT
>JBFHIK010000492.1:0-1916 GCA_041596555.1 Methanosarcina sp. | reverse complement strand
GTGTGCAAAGGGCCCAAAAGCAAGCGTATCGAAAATGGGATTTTTATCGGGGAGGGTGCTTCGCAGTATGCCGTAGAAATTGTTTTCGTCCATGTAAGCACTGTTATTCATTTCCAGAGCACTTCTTCTCCTGTGAATAACGCTGCGCAGAGGGACTGTACCAACGCCTGAACGGATTTCGTAGCCAGAAGTTTTCCCGGATAAACCTTTAGCTCTGCTCTCAAGCTTCGGTTCCGGCTTCGGTTCCAACTTCAGTTCCTGCTTCAATTCCGGCTTCTTTTCGGCGGCGTGGTAAGTTTCGTTTTTTCTGGTTACTGAAGCGGCCTTTTCTATTTCAGCCCATTCTACATGTGCAGGACTCAAACGGTTCGGGACTCCGTTCCAGGAAAGCTTTTCAAAATCCGAAAGTGCAGATGAAGATACCTTACCTGCTGGACCTTCCTTTCCTGCAGGATAAACTGCAAGCAGACAGGCAGGTTCTTCTTTCTCAGGGCCCTGCCTTCCGGAAACGCCCAGAAGCTTTACTATATCCTCTGAGTCCATATCCACAAGCAGGCTTGTTCTCCAGCCAGGCCCTGCTGCAGCAAAGGAAAGGGCAGCAATAGCGTGTCCCAGGTCATGGTTTGCATACCGAAAAGCCCGGATGCCGTATTTCCAGGCAACCCGCCAGTAAATTGAAGTAAGCCCTATGAAAAATGTGCCTTCCGGAAAGCCGGAACTCAGCTTTTCCCAGGTCTCCCGGGAAAATTCTGCTCTTACTTCAAGCGCGTGCTGCAAAGGTGCATAATGGCAGACAGCCGGTTTTTCCAGAAGCTCCGGAACCGGACCGGAAATAAGGTAGACCTCTGTTGGATGAAGGTTTCCGCTTGAAGGATTTATGCGGAGAGCCCAGCTGGAACCTCCTGCTTTTTTCCATACTGAAATCGCAAAGCTGTCAAAAAAAAGCTGAGAAATGCTCTTCCGGTCCAGCCCCGAGGGTTCCAGTTTCTCCTGAGAAAATGCCTGTTCATATGCAGGAGAAAGTTCGGACTTTATATCTTCTCCACTCCAGGTCTCGAGCTTTAAGAGTGTAGCTCCTTTGTAGTTGAGAAAAGGGTCTGGTTTGATTGCCATTTCAAGGTGTAGAGGACCGGGAGCATAGGCTTTAAAGCCATGCTTGCTAGCCTGATGATAAGACAGTATAGCTTCAAGTTCTTCATTCATAACAGGGCACCAGCTTTGTTACAGAATAGTTACAGAATAATTTATTTTGAAAAATCATGCTTTTTTCAGGGCTTTAAGGACGGCTTTTCCAAAGGCTTCTGCACTTTTTGGGTCTCGTCCTGTCACCACCCTGCCCGAAACCACAACATCCCTGTCCTGGTAGACAGCCCCATGCTCCTTAAGTTCGTGTATGGTATCCGGGCTACTAAAAACAGTGCTTTCCTTCCCCTTCAGAATCCCTGCTCTTGCCAGAACCACAGGAGAGATACAGATTGCAGAAACTACCTTTTTAAGGGAGTCAGCTTCTGTTACGAGCTCACGCAGGTACTGGTTGTCCCAGAGGTACTTTCTTGAGCCTGGCCCTCCGGAAATTACGATGGCATCATAATCTTCAATTCTGGCTTCAGAGATCCTGAGATCAGGCTTAATCGTACCCCCCAGTGTTCCTTTTGCAATTTCCGTAAACTCGGATGCAACCGAAACCTTTGCCCCTGCAGCTTCAAAGATCTGCTTTGGAACAAAGCATTCTTCATCCCTGAACTGTTCCTGAGCAATAACAAGCAAAATCTTTTTTCCTTTATGTCCTGGTTCTGTCATCTTACCTCAGCAGGAGACCCCTTCCTCGACATTTCCGGCTTGCCGGAAATGGCAGGTGGGGGAGGAATGCGTCATCTGTACCATCTGAACTAATGTTGTACTCCTCGCACTCAGTC
>JBFHIK010000491.1:0-1933 GCA_041596555.1 Methanosarcina sp. | reverse complement strand
TCTGCATGTAGCGTTCGAGAAGTTTTGCCCCGGCAATTGAGGCTTCCACATTCCAGCCCTTGTATTCTCCAAGTACATGCAGGGCATCAGTCGGGGTAAAGCCAATTGCCTGGATAAGGCGTTTTCTTATAAGGGAATCAAGCAGGCCAGGGGACAGAGTTTTTTTGGTTTCCCAGAAGATATCGTTGAGGGAAGTTGGGGTATCTACTATTTTATCAAATAATTCCTGCTCGTAACTTCCAAGATTTGAAGCCTCTGCCCCTGTCCTTATGAAAAACTTTGTGGGCTGCACATTCTCTTCAAGGTGCATGGTTCCGGGGATTCTTCCTTTTTTCAGGACTTCAAGAAAGCCAGGGTATTTGACAGCCGCAACGCAGAGTGGAATTACTCTCCTTGGACCGATGTTGATTTTCATACTCTTTACCCATACATGGCTGTCCCCTCCCATTGCCGAGGTCTCCATACGGATAGCCTTGACCTTGGTCTGCCAGCCCCCAACCACAGCCCCTTCTGAGCAGAGCTCGGGAAGCCCGTTTTCAAGCATGGAAACATCCGTACTCGTGCCGCCCACATCTATGACTGCACAGGTCCCAAGCCCTGAAAGGTGGGATGCCCCTACAAGGCTTGCAGCAGGCCCGGAAAAGATCGATTCTATGGGCTTTTCAAGGGCTTCGTTAATGCCCACTACAGAACCGTCGCATTTGAGCATGAGCAGCCTGGAGTTCATTCCTCTGCGTTTGATCTCTTCTCTGATTGAAAGGATAAACTGGCTTGCAATAGGGATCAACTGGGCGTTTAAGTAGGCTGTAACTCCCCTTTCGTATGCCCCGAGGTCAAGGGAAAGCTCGTGCCCGCACACAACAGGAAATCCCGTAAGTTCCTGAATGCGGGTTTTAATTGCCAGCTCATGCGCAGGATTCCGGATACTAAAATATGAAGAAACTGCAAAAGCCGAGACCTGGTCTTTTACCTTTCTGACAAAAGCCTCAACTGCTTCCATATCAAGAGGAACCAGTTCAGCTCCGTGATGGTCGTGCCCTCCTTTTACCACGGTATAAAACTCAGCATCCATATTCTCCGGGATCTCGTAATCCCCTACAAGGATTAAACCTACAGGATAGCCATTTTTTTCAAGAATTGTGTTTGTAGCAAGAGTTGTTGAGACGGACACCATTTTTACGTCCTGTAAGTATTTTTCATCCAGTCCATCAATGGAATTTTTAATTCCTGCCAGAAGGTCCGGATAAGTTGTAAGCGCTTTGTTCGAGTCCATCACCCTGCCATCGGAATCCCGGATGATGATCGAATCGGTATACGTCCCTCCTGCGTCAATGCCCATGCTGTATTGCATTTGAATGTCTCCTGTTGATTTTATTTTCGTGAATGGGGTTAATTAAGTCGTTCATGAGGTTAAATTGCCGAATATTAATAATGTCCAAAAATATATAATAGTTAGTTGAAAAAAAGTGGTGTTACCGATTTTGTAGAAATGTTAAGGAGCTTTTATCATAGCAGTCCTCAAACTTACGTTTCAGTTCGGATTCTTAATATTTAAACCCCAACATTTATATAAGTGATCTTATTAAATCTCTAATTTAAATCCTTCTTGAGCGAAACTAACTGTTACAACCCATCAATTAGTTCCTTTGAGCAAAGTTCACTGTTAAAATCCATCAAGTAGTCCTCTTGAGCGCAGCGAAAAGGACCGCGTACTGTTGCGATTACATCGCAACTCCCAGAAAATCTTCGATTTCCTGAGATCCCAAAGCGCAATTCGGGCGAGGAACCAGCTATGAGAAAAAACGATAGCATCAAGGCTTGCGGCAGGACAATAGACTACGAAATCGTATACAGCAAAAGGAGGAGAAAAGCAGCGTTAGTAGTCCGCCCTGACCTTAAGGTGGAGTTTCGAGCCCCTCATGGGTTGAGCCGT
>JBFHIK010000490.1:0-1938 GCA_041596555.1 Methanosarcina sp. | reverse complement strand
TCTCTTTTCTTTCCCGTGAATTTCCTTTTTTTCATTCTCTCTTTTCTTTCCCGTGAATTTCCTTTTCCTTCTTTTTTCTTCTGATCTGGGTTTTTCTGTGGATCTGATTTTTTTCCCTTCTAAAATGGTCTTCAACGTTAACAAAATTCGAAAGATTTATGTATTATTTTTTTCTTTTTTTGTAATACTAAAAAACATAAAATAGAAATTTTGTCTTATTTGTTAAGCTATATTTTCTGGCAAATTCTATTTTGTTGTAAGATTAACAAAATAATTAACGGGTAGTAGAGGAAAAAGCATGATTGGAATAAGTGTAATTGCTAATAGAAAAATAAAAACAAAAATCATAGATTTTGTTTTACTGACAATACTTGTTTTCTCCCTTTGTTCCATATCGGGGATGGCAGCTGATTCTGATAACCAGGAGTTGATGGCTCAGGTTTTTGCCGCAGCCGAAACAAGCCCTGGAGATATTGGACCTGAAGACACCCTTATAATCACGGACATCGGTTCTCCTGCAGAGTCTTATGTTTTTCTGGACGATTTCTATTCAGAGTTTTATGGAAGGGAGTTACTGTACACAAAGAACTTACTTATAGTCCAGAACGCAAGGAATGCCCCTCTCTGGTTTGCTTTCTTTAACAAATCCAGCGGGAACTGTACTTATATCGAGGTTTCATACGGAGATGAGAATGAGATCAGCTATCAGGTGACCGAAAATATAAACTTCGATGAACTTTCGAAAAATAAGAAGTCCATAGAAGCCTGGAATGAAAAAGTGAATTCTACTGTTTTTGACGGGCGTGAATTTGCCATCCTTACAATTTCCAATGCCTGGGCTACAGGAAATCTTGATTATGACCTGATGCAGTGCCTGGAACTTCACAACCACTTCTGTCCAGGAGTTTCCAGCGGCTTTGTGATTGCGAACTGGATGGAAGAAAATTACCCGCTTGAAGAAGGGGTAAGTTATACGGTTTTCTCCTGCCCTAACTGGTGCAAAGAAGACGTTTTTGTAAAGCGCTGGGATGCCACCCCTGGAAAAGGAGGTATCTATGTCTCTGCGCTCACGGATGAAGAGATAGAAGCAATCGGGAACTCTCCTGCCGGAATCTTTGTGGTTACGGATAAGAAAGCCGGAACAATGAAGGCAGTGGTGCTCGGGTTTGACTTTGATGTCATGCGTATGGAGTGCGGGGCAAAAGAAGACGACCCTGCCTGGGTTTCGAAATACCTGATGGACCTCTGGTTTATGGACAGGGAAAACTGGGATGAGGAAGGACTTGTTACGGAAATTGCAGTCATTGACATTGATGAGGATACCCTGAGCGAAATGAAACAGGTGGGAGTCAATCCCTATGTTGTCCTTGGGTTGCTCAACCCTGCAGGAAATGGGAATCACTCAAGAAACGGATTTATTGGAATCGGGAGCTGGATAAAATAATAAAGCCTGAATGAAAACCTGAATGAAAACCTGAATGAAAACCTGAATGAAAACCTGAATGAAAACCTGAATGAAAAACTGAATGAAAGCCTGAATGAAAGCCTGATATTTTATGGATTAGAGTTTTTGTTGGGTTTCTTTTTTGCCCATTTTTTGTTTTATATTAATTTTTTTCCAGAATTCTTTACCTTTTTATCCTTATATTTATTAACACTGACCTATCTATTTATTACAAATTCTCCTGCATTCCGGATGTAAATAGAACTGGAAAACCAAAGTTATATCAAGTACTTTGATGTTTCCTGAAATCGATTTATCTTTCCCTTTAGCATGTTCGTATATCCGTATCCATTTCGGGAGGCAGTATACTTGAGGGAGCAGGATATCATTTCAGGGGTTTTTACTTCCCGGAATATTGAGACAGCCAAAAAAGGTTAAAACCATGCTTGAAAGACTGAAAAATTCACTAATTAATTCCCCTGTGATAAAGCGAG
>JBFHIK010000489.1:0-1940 GCA_041596555.1 Methanosarcina sp. | reverse complement strand
CGCCTTTTTCCTGGCTGGTGCGATTGCCTCCCTCTTTTCCAAGGAATCGGTACTGAAGTTCTTCGGAGCGGATGCCCCCAAATATGTCTCGTACACGGTAGCTGCGGTTTCAGGCTGCCTCCTTGCAGTTTGCAGCTGTACGGTGCTCCCCCTCTTTGCAGGTATATATAAGCGAGGAGCAGGCATAGGGCCTGCAACCACATTTTTATTCTCTGCCCCTGCGATCAATATCCTTGCAATTGTCTATACAGCAAAAATCCTGGGATATGACCTCGGAGCAGCCCGTGCCTTTGCAGCAATTCTTCTTTCCGTACTTGTTGGTTTAATTATGGCCCTTGCGTATGAAGGAAAAGCAACCGAACGCAAGTCCATAAAAACTTTCGGAGAAGAAGAACATAAACACAGCGTTGAACTCTTTATTGTGCTAATTGCAGTTCTTATAGCCCCTGAGCTGATGTCCTCCTGGGGCTGGAAGTATACAACTCAGTTTCTTGTCTGGATCCCAATGCTAGGAATTACAGCTTTCCTATCTTTAAAATGGTTTTCAAAAGAAGAACTTGAAAGCTGGATGGGAGAAACCTGGTTCCTGATAAAACAGATCACCCCTTTGCTCCTGCTGGGAGTTTTCTTTGCCGGGATTGCGGTAGTCGTACTCCCCAAAGAGTTAGTAGCGGCTTTTGTGGGAGGAAACTCTCTGACTTCAAACTTTATTTCCTCAGTAGCCGGAGCCTTCATGTATTTTTCTACCCTCACGGAAGTGCCAATCATCAAAGCCCTCACGCTGCTTGGAATGGGAGAAGGCCCTTCCCTTGCCATGCTCCTTGCAGGTCCGGCACTCAGTCTACCGAATATGATCGTTATCAACAGGATCATGGGACCAAAAAAAGGCATGACCTACATCTCCCTTGTGGTTTTGATTGCGACCGTTTCAGGGTATATATTCGGAGTTATGTTTGTATAAACGAAAAAAGAGAATATGGATCAAATCAAAATAATGTCATAAATAATTTTCATGAAGCTTATATCTAAATATATCACAATAAATAAAGAAATAATTAAGCAATAGGTGAAATGTATGAAAATAGAAGTACTGGGTTCAGGTTGCGCAAAATGCAATAAGACAAAAGAAATGGCTGAAAAAGCTGTTAAGGAAATGGGTGTTGAAGCCGAAATAGTCAAGGTAGAGGACTTTGACAAAATCCTGGCATATGGGGTCATGATCACTCCTGCTCTTGTTATTGATGGAGATGTTAAAGTCGCAGGCAAAGTTCCGAGTCTTGACGACATCAAAAAGTGGATTACCGAATAAAAGGACAGAGAAGATTTACTTCGTAAGAAAGATAATAAATAAGGACAAACAAAACCATCAAAAAGGAGTGTAAAAACAATGGCAGAAGACGTAAAATGTGCATGTGGAACAGCAAACGTAGGGATCTTTGCCTGCAGCGGAGGGTCCAACGTAGGCCAGATCGCAAACAAAGTCGCAATCGAACTTACAAAACAGGAAGTCGGGAAAATGATGTGCACTGTTGGGATCGGTGGCAGGATTAAAGGCCTTATGAAATCGGCAGAAGGTTCCGAAAAGCTCATAGCCATTGATGGCTGCCCCTTAAACTGCACAAAAGAGACCCTTGAGCTGGCAGGGTTCACCCCGGACAGGCACATCGTGATCTCCGAGCTGGGGATCAAAAAGAACAAAGATCTGGACCTCAAGGATGAAGAAGTTAAAGAAGCCCTGGATAAAATAAAGGAGATACTCCAGTCCGAGTGATCTCCCATTCACTCTTTTTTACAATTAACCTATTTTATAGAGACCAGTTTGGCAGGATTTTGGATTTTTTGGATTTCAACCCGGTTTTTGGGGCAATGTATCATCCGGACTTCTGCAGGCCACAGGCACCCCCACAATTTATACCAGGCCTTAAGAAAAGTATTTATAT
>JBFHIK010000488.1:0-1941 GCA_041596555.1 Methanosarcina sp. | reverse complement strand
CCAGACCTTATTACTGATGGAGCGAGCATGGGATTCGTACTGGCGCTGTCCTATGAAGCTAAGGCAGCCTCCCTCATAATTTTCATCAATCAGCCTGGCAATGGGTCCCAGTTTGCAGATCTTGCAGCACCAGCGCGTATCCATTGTAGGAGGCCCGAAAACTCCTATGGACTCCCAGAACGAATCTCCTGAACTCGCTGTCCGGAGGGTTTTTCCGTAATATTCTGCAACCTTTTTGACGTTTTCAAGGGTTTCCGGGAACTCAATCCCTGTATCTGCAAACATCAATTCATAATCATCCAGAGTTTCATCCACAAGCTGCAGCACTGCAAGGCTGTCTTTGCCCCCGGAATAGGATACGCTGACTTTCAGGTCCATACTTCCGGAAACGTTTCTTATGAAAGAATGAGCCATCCCTATCATTGAGTCAAGAATTTTCTCATTGGCTTTTACGGCATCATCCCAGCTCTTTTCCGGGGGGAGGGTTTTTGCAGCTACGGGTTCTGCACTCCAGCGCGGCTTTACCGCATTTCCGCGCTTTTCTTCAATCATTTCCCTGCCTGTCAGCCGGGCTCTCCCGCAGCAAACTACCTCGCCTGAAGGGAGAAGAACAACAACCTCGTCCTCTTTTTCGATTTCCGGGTCTGCATCAAGGACTCCGGGAGCAAGAATACTTGCCCCTTTTTTCAGGATAAAGGGCATAATTTCCGGCTCGATAACCACCCATTTTTTAAGCTCTTTCCTGTCCCTGCCCTGAAAAAGCCGCCTTGCTCCTTCAAGCCTGGGGAGCAGGACCCATGTGCAGTTTTCTATTTCAAACCTGATAGATGCAAGGACTTCCCCGTCCACTATAATTTCATCCATCCGGTCTTCATAAGGGGCTTTGTTAAGCACCACAAGGTGCCCTTCGGGGATAAGGGGGGCATTGAACTGTTTTTCAGAAACGGAATTTATGCGTTTTATATCATAATCAAAAGCCGGACGAATATCGCCGGGAGGAGTGACCTCAACTTTTTTTGCTCTATTGCCGCACCCGCACTGTTTTCCGAGCACAGGCACATTGCAGGCATCGCACCAGTGCAGGAGCATTTTGCCAAGGTATACTGGTCTGGACATGTCATGCAGATTGAGCAAGGTTCACCTTTAAAAGGCTTTGGCTTCTAATCCGATTTTGGAGTATGCCCCATTTTATAGTTCGGACCAAAGTTCTGACCAATAGAAACCTGAAATATCTCTATTTTTCCCCGTTCCTTTTTGTGTAAAAAGACAAAAGAAAATCCCATAATTATATAACTTAAACCCATAAATATGAGTTATAGGGGGAATTTAATGGTAATTATAAAAGAAATCGACTCTGAAGAATTCGGAAAAATTCTTTTAATTCATTACGGGACAATGGGCCTGGTTTTTGGTTTCTTCACGACAATCGCTGCTTTTATGGGATTTTCGATGCCAAAGAGATTTGGGATTATGTCTTTGCTTTTCGGAAGATCGGCCGTACTCAGCCTGCCCGTGTTTTATGGAGTTTCAGGCTATATCATAGGGTTTATCGCTTCTAGCCTGTATAATTCTATAATAGGTTCAAAAAAAGGATTCAGGGTAAGAGTCCTGCAAGAATGAAGGTTCTGCATTTAATATCTGGTTTTATGGGAAGAAATCTGAAGACCGGATCTTACATTCCTGGCAATTTTATTTTTTCCAGCTTTCACTCATTTTCATGTTATATTTTTATTATTATTTTACTTTAGAAAAACTTTGACATAAGAGAAGAATTTGAAACACAATGCTCTGAAAAAGTGCAGTCTGAGCAGAATTTTTCTTCTTTTTTCTCGGGCATGAATCCGGCTTTTATTTTCTCCACACGCCTGCAGATTTTTAAAACTTCTCTGCGGTCCGAACTTCGGATAGTTACTTTCCGGAGCAGGCCGAAACTTACGTATT
>JBFHIK010000487.1:0-1943 GCA_041596555.1 Methanosarcina sp. | reverse complement strand
TTCCGTAGGCTCCCGCGGGGTCAGCACCCGGTCAAATTCCGGATAGTGCCGGAAATTGTCCGTCAATTCCTCGAATACCTTATGTTTGGGACTGATAATGACTACATGCGCCGGGGGATGAATCTTCTTACCGGGGGGGTTGCAGAAAAAATCAGGGATTTTGCCGAAAGCTGCGGAAAACCTATCCTGATCAGCTCTCCGGGGGGAAAGTTCAGCCGGGAAATGGCTTCAGCTTTTACAGCCACCGGAATGCCGGTATTTTTCAGCCCTGAAAGCGTGGTCCGGGCGGCAGCCGTGCTTTGCGGAGGAAAATGGCAAGCTGAAATAAAATTTGAGCCGAAAAAAAACTAAAATTGCCCGAAATTTGAAAAAATAAAGGATTGGATCGGAAAATCTCGCAGAGGTTACACAAATCCCGGGACGGACGAAAAGATTGAACAGCGCCTGTACTTCATAGCCCTCTTAACTCTTTTCATGGCAAGTTCAACGGCAGCTTCCCGTGGCTGGATTCCTTGTGTTTTTGCAGCTTCCAGTACTGTGCTACATTGCTTCTAACCTTTTCTTCAATTGAACCTAAAGCGGTACATCTGGTAGTCCCCTGGTACTCTGAAGCCGCACAGATCACTCCACCCGCATTTGCTATAAAGTCCGGCACGTAAAGAATCCCTTTTTCATAGAGGCTCTTTTCCGCTCCCTCCGTGACAGGAATGTTTGCCCCCTCAACCACCAGTTTAATGTTCAGAAGATGGACTTTACTCTCATTGATCACATCAGGGCAGGCTGCCAGAATCCAGATATCGCAGGGAACAGCAAGAACTGCATCAATGCCAAGCTTTTCCTCTCCGGGATAGTCAAGCACACTTTTGCCCTCTTTCATAAACCTTATCAGGACATCCACATCAAGCCCGTCCGGGTCATGGACCGTACCCCTGGAATCGGCGACTCCCACAAGGACAGCTCCTTTCTGGGTAAGGAAACGGGCAGCTTGCTTCCCAACAGCCCCGAAGCCCTGAACAACCACAAGAGCCCCGAGAACTGGAGGATATTTACGGAAAAGAAGATGCCTATTATCTCCTCTCCGACCCCTGCTTCGCGGAACGGTTTGAAGATCACGTACTTGGAAGGAATCTCGGTTACAGGAATACTTTCCAGGCTTGAACTGAAGAGTCCCATCGGGTTTTTCATCACTCCAGAGAACAGTCACCGGCTCAAAAGAAAGGTTGAATGAACTGGCAATTTTGCTTTCCATTTTATCACCAAATAGTTGTTTATGCGACAGAGGACAGATAGGTTGCGTTGGCAACTATGTACACATACCAGAGGTTTGAAGAATTCCCCCGGACCTTTCCGGCATGAAGTAGCTTAAAGTAGCTCTGTTGCATATACAACCAACCAGACCACTCAACATCAAAAAATCTCCGAATATCAATTTAAAGAGGACATTGAAATGGAAAGACTGGAACCGATAGGCAAAGTAATTTCGTACATTTACCGCTACCAGCGGATTTTCCTGGACAAAGAACTGGAACCATACGGCATCGGCAGCGGGCAGTTTAGCTTTATAATGTCGCTTTGCTTAAAGGACGGAGTAAAACAGGAGACCTTTGCCAGAATGTACAAAATGGACAAAGCCACCGTTGCACGAGCAATAAAAAAGCTGGAGGACACCGGCTATGTCTACAGGAAACAGGATGCAGAAGACAAAAGAGCATACAATGTCTTTTTAACTGAAAAAGGAAAGGACATAGGAGCAAAAATGAAAGAAAGAGCCATAAAGTGGGACGATATCGTGATAGCAGGTTTCAGTGAAGAGGAAAAAAGACTTAGCGCTGCGTTTCTTGAAAGGATGGAGCAGAATATAATTGAATTTTTTGATTGTAGGACTTACGCACCTGACAACTGAAATCAAGTACATGCTACCTTATCAATAGTATTATGATTTA
>JBFHIK010000486.1:0-1948 GCA_041596555.1 Methanosarcina sp. | reverse complement strand
TTTTCGATCAGATTTTTAAGGACTGTCATCTGTGCGGTTTTTCCAAATATTTTTTCCATTGAATCCATTGATATCATCCCAGAGGTGGCTATTCTCTATAAGTGATTCTAGTTCCAATAACTACCTGCGGTTATAAACTTATTTCCGTATCGGATAGATTAGGGATCTGTACAAAATCCTCTCAATATTTGGATTCCCTGTTCTACCGATAATGTGTGACAATTTGAGTTACCAAGCAAGGATAAGTAGTTCACTTGAATTATCGTCAGGACATCTCAGCAAATTTCTAGCATCGTATTTTCGCCCTTCTGGAACTCGTATGCTACCCTTACTTCCATCACATCTCCTGTCTTCAGCGATAATAAAAACCCTTGTATCCCTTAAGTTTATAGGGGTACAGTCCACCCAAAAGCGGTTGGCAGCATTTCTTGTAATCCTTCTAAAACCCACACCCTTTACCCTTCAGATATGTGCTGGTCAGATATCAAAGTCAACCTTTAATACTTCACACTGAGGCATATTTTTAATTTGTACGCCCTCCAGTGTTCCTGTCACCTCCAGACTATCAAATTCATTTGAACCGCATAGCACGTCTTGATTCGGGTGCGTGCCAGGTGTGATATTGCAGCTTAAAACAGTCTTATTACCAACCGACACTACGATTGGAAGCCTTGGGGATGCAGGATGGTTCTTTGGAAGAACTATTAATGGGGACCTGATTTCCCGGATCATGAAGAGAACACATTTAAGCCCTTTCTCAGTTCTCTCATCCACCGAAAGCGCAGAAGCAACAATCAGGTCCTGGGGTTCCAGTCCGAGTACAATCTCTTCTTTTTCAGTTTCCAGAAAGAACTGCCCACGCGGACCTGCTTTCACAATAGCCACCGTTCCTGCCGTGCCTCGCAGGAGAAGCATTTCACTTTCCTTCAGTGAAATTTCTTTAGAAGATGACGATTTTTTCATAAACCCTCAGCAGGAAACCCCTGAGTCTTTAGCTCAGGGGTAGTTGACGTTAAAAGTAAGTCTCTAAAAAATTCCGTTGATTCTCAGGATTCTGCTACATTTTAGGATTCTGCTACATTTAGGATTCTGCTACATTTGTAGACTGGCAGGAAGGACATTTCACATTCTTGCCAATACCTTTGAATTTATTTCCGCATTCCTTGCAAACATAATGTTTAAAAGGCAATTTTCCTTCCATATCGATATCAAACGAGTCTCCAACACTACACATAATTATTACCTCATAGTTTTATCAAGGGGCTTATAATAATTATATTGCCCACATATTATTACTCATACCTCTTCAATTAATACCTTTGCATATCTATCCCCTTACAATTTATGACTGCCTTACGATTTATGACTGCAGTTCTTTCATCAAGGTAACCATTTTTGCAAAAGCATTGTAGACTCAAAGCACGAAGTCCAGAGAAACTAATTTTAAGTTTCGGGACCAGTCCATAACATAAAAAAGTAATAAATAGACATTCTGAACCTAAAATGCTTAAGTCCTATATCTATGGAAAGCCTGGAAAGAAAGATCAGTTAAATCAGTAGATCTTTCTGATCTCGAATTTCAACTTTCCATGCTTCTTATTATTCAGGCTTAATCTACGATCTGGTTGATTTTGTTGTAAAATTCTACTATTAAATTTGTTGCCTCGCTTTCCATGTTCAACTGGAAAGTTCGGATTTGCTTTCCGAGGGGTTTTTCCAGAATAACGCCTGACTCGATCAAAGGTGTGATAACCCTTGATACGCTGGAGTTAGACAATCCGGTTTCCTGGGCTATTCCTGAAAGGTAGGTTGGTTCGTTCTGGTTTTCAATCAGGTTTTTAAGGACTGTCATCTGTGCGGTTTTTCCAAATATTTTTTCCATTGAATCCATTGATATCATCCCAGAGGTGGCTATTCTCTATAAGTGATTCTAGTTCCAATAACTACC
>JBFHIK010000485.1:0-1951 GCA_041596555.1 Methanosarcina sp. | reverse complement strand
GTAACAGGGAAGCCGCAGAAAGGCGGAGGAGGATGGGAACAGTGGTTTGTTAACGACCTCAAAAGGCTTTTTACTTACGAAACTGACCCCGGAGAAGCGGCTTATTTCAATATCAAAAAAAAGATGTATGATTTTTTGGATAAAAACGGGGTGGAACGGCAAAGCCCGAATCCGACAAACAGAAGCAACGCCCTGTATTATTACAGACAGGCTCTTAAATATGGGGATCTGCCAGCGGCCGCCAGGTACAAAAAGAAATATTTTGAGTTGGGAGGAAGGCATAAGAGTCTGCAAACAAGTATTAAGCGTGCTCATCCCCTGGCGGGCCTACCTCGGCGGCTTCGATTTGATTTTCGGCAAGGTTTGGATGTCAAGGGAGAACGGACGCTGAAGTTGGCTACCTCTTGGTACAGGCAGACCTATCTTTCTTCACAAGCCGGTTCGGGTATGGTTTCTGGAAATTGATATTCCGTATTTTGAAAATTCTAATGCAGAGATCAGCCTCAGGAAAATTCAACCAATGAGAACTTGCAGAAATTTTTCAAACCGCTAACGGATATCCTTGCCCCCCAATTGGTTATTGTTTTGGGCAAGAAAATGAGCGAATCCATGCTTTCTTTTTATAGGTTGAGTGAAAAGGTGAGTGAAGATCGACTTACCTTGACGTTTCTTTTTTTTCCCCTCATCATTTCAGAATGGCTGAATCCCTAGATCCAGCAAGGGTGAGTAAAAGGTGAGTAAAAAAAAAATTACTCACCTTTTACTCACCTCCGCATCAGAAAAAGTGGTCAAAAAGGGCAAAAAACAGGCGCGGCTCGACGTGATTTCAGCTACTTAGACGGTGTTAAGTGCTTCCTAATCCCGGTTAGCCCAAGTTCGAGTCTTGGCGGGGGCACCAGTAAAATTAAAGGGTTACCTGTAAGTATACACTTACAGGTAACCCTTTTTTTGCGTCTTTTTACATGTTGTCCCAATATGGGTCCAAGTTTTGTGAAATTTTCTTTATTCGTTACAGGCTGAGGCTCTTATGTGGAGACTGAAGATGTGACAATTTCTCTGACACAGGGGGAGGACGAAAACAGGCGTTTCCTTGAAGATTGCCGAAATGAAGTGAGAACGGCCATCAAAGAAAGCAAGGTCGAAAAGAAATAGCCAGACCGTTTCAGAGGTCTTGCCTCCTCAAATCTGCCTCCCCAGTGGGTTTTTTATCCATCCCATCAAAGCGGCGCGATCAAATTACTTTTATTTTAACTTTTCAGAAATTTGTTGATTTGGTCCACACAATGACCTCTATTATATATGGCTTCAAAGAGACGAATGGTACACAAAACGTCAAATCGAGCATCATGGAAACCAGCTTCAATATCAGAAGTATCTATATTGAAAAAACGAATAGCCTCTTCAAGACGGGGCCATTTATAAGATTTGTAGTAATTATTCCAGCATTTTTTAACGATATTTATAGTATTCTGCATCGTACAAAATTTCTTATATATCTCAAACGGAACAAAACGAGCGTCAAACGAAATATTGTGAGCAACAAATCTCTTATTAGAATTTTCAATAAAATCTAATACTATTTGATGATCTTCTTCAAAGTATTTCGGGTATTCAGCATGATTTCTTTTTTCAATAAGAGTCTTTTCATCTAAACCATTTATAGAGATTGCTTTGGAATTATATTTTTCTTTAGGGAAATAAAACCTATAAAATATATCAATAATTTCAACATGTAATTTGCCATATTCGTCAAAAATAGGAGATCCCTTTACCATACATAATGATAACAATGAATAAGAAGTATCTAATCCATTAGTCTCTGTGTCAAAAAATATCATAATGTCGTTTTTTTGTATTGAGAACCGAAAATTCGGTTCATCTCCACGTGTGTGGGGAACACCCTATTTCGAGAACTATGATTATCTCGCAGAACGGTTCATCCCCGCGCATG
>JBFHIK010000484.1:0-1966 GCA_041596555.1 Methanosarcina sp. | reverse complement strand
GAATGTGTAAAGCAGGGGCAGAAAGTCATTTTCATAGATACGGAAGGGCTTTCTCCTGTTCGTTTCAAGCAGATTGCAGGGGAAAATGCAAAGGAAATAGCCAGGAGCATAATTATCTACGAACCCCTGAGTTTTGAAGAGCAGTATGCTGCCGTAAGAGAGGTGGAGAGGATCGCTGGCGAGAACATCGGTCTCGTGGTTCTGGATTCTGCAACTTCATACTACAGGTTTGAACTCGAAGATGAGGAGACTGGCATAAAAAGCCGCAGAGAACTTGCCAGCCAGATAGGATTCTTGCATGCACTTGCCCGTAAACACGGTTTTACTGCAGTTATAACAAATCAGGTATATTCAAATATTATTGCAGGAGGGGTGCTCCCATTGGGGGGCAGTTCCCTGGAACATATCTCAAAGACAATCATCCAGCTGGAAAAAACAGGTGAAGGGACAAGGCGCGCTACTCTCTACAAACACCGTTCCCGTCCTGAAGGCACAAATGCTGAGTTTAAAATTACGGCTGAAGGGATCCGGTGAACTGATAAAAAAACTGATAAAAACGTTGAGGTAAATTCCATAGAAAACTTTCTGGTAGAAAATATTCCAAAACAGAAAAAACGTAAAATTCCCGGACGTTTCCGGGGATTTTCTGGCATCAAAACTGCCTTAGCTTCGTTTTATAAAATTTTTTTGCTCCGTCGGGATTTTTTCCGTCTTGCTTTAACGTTCTCGCGTGCCGGCTATGAACTCTTCGGTTCTGCGGTATGCCTCATCATCAGGGTACTGGATAGCCGGATGTTTCATGAAGTAGGAAGCCGGGGAGTACAGTACCCCTCCTATCCCGCGGTCAAGAGCCAGCTTGCAGCAGCGAATGGCGTCAATTACCACACCTGCGGAGTTAGGGGAATCTTCTACCGAGAGCCTTAGTTCAAGGTTCATGGGCACGTCCCCAAAGATTTTGCCTTCCATTCGAAGGAAACATACCTTGTTGTCTTTCTGCCAGGCAACGTAATCGCTAGGTCCTATGTGGATATTTTCGTCCGCAAGCCTGTGCGAGAGCACGGACTGGACGGCTTCGGTCTTGGATTCACGTTTGGAAACAAGCCTGTCTCTGTTAAGCATATTGAGGAAATCGGTGTTTCCGCCAGTGTTCAGCTGATATGTCCTTTCAAGCCTTACACCGCGTTTTTCAAATAGGTCTGCCAGGATTCTGTGGGTAATCGTTGCTCCAAGCTGGGCTTTTATATCGTCGCCTATAACAGGAATATTCTTTTCTTCAAACCGCTTTGCCCACTCAGGATTGCTTGCAATGAAAACAGGCATATTGTTGATAAAAGCCACTCCGGCTTCAAGAGCGCATTCGGCATAGAAATGGACAGCTTCTTCAGAACCTACAGGGAGGTAATTAAGAAGCATTTCGGCTCCCGAATCCTTCAATTCTTTTACTATTTCTTCTTTTGTGGCTTCAGGCTCTCTGCTGACAACAAACGTGTAATTTTCCCCATAATTCTTCATGTGGTCAGAGACCCCGTCAAGAACTCTCCCCATCTTAACCTTCACACCTATGGGGGGGACATCAGGACAAAAAACCGCTGTGCAGTTCGGGGGAGCAAAAATAGCCTTAGAGACATCTTTTCCTACTTTCCTGGCATCAATGTCGAAGGCAGCAACAACTTTGATATCTCCGGGCCTGTACCCTCCAATGTCCCTGTGCATAAGTCCTATGGGATCTTTGTCTTCAGCTTTATAGTACTCAATGCCCTGTATCAAAGAGCT
Organism: Methanosarcina sp.; assembly: GCA_041596555.1. Taxonomy (GTDB): domain Archaea; phylum Halobacteriota; class Methanosarcinia; order Methanosarcinales; family Methanosarcinaceae; genus Methanosarcina. The sequence continues at coordinate 193 of JBFHIK010000484.1, read as the reverse complement.
TGCACAGTTCCCGATTCCTGCAATTGCTATTTTTATTTTTGTCATAAGCGCTTACTCTCCGATGAATACCCTGACTCTCATAAACCACAACTTGCATGAAAAGATAGATTCTCAATACTTTCAATATTTTCAATACTTTCAATACTTTCAATATTTTCAATACTTTCAATACTTTCAATATTTTCAAAATTTG
>JBFHIK010000483.1:0-1996 GCA_041596555.1 Methanosarcina sp. | reverse complement strand
GAAAAAGACCTTGGACAGGGGGTTTTTGAACTTGAACGCAACCGCTTGCTTGAGGTAAATCTTAACGGCATGGTCTGGACAAAAAGAGGTTCAATGGTCGCATACACCGGAGACATAAGGTTTATCCGGGAAGGAGTCCTGGAACACGGACTTGGAAAGCTCGTGAAAAAATCCCTTACAGGAGAAGGGGTAAGCCTGACAAAAGCCGAAGGTCAGGGAAAACTCTACCTTGCAGATGAAGGCAAGAAGGTCTCTGTCCTGAAACTTGAAAAAGAACCTATCTTCGTAAACGGCAATGACCTCCTTGCATTCGAAGACTCAATCAGCTGGGATATCAGGATGATGAAAAAAGTTGCAGGCATGATGGCAGGAGGGCTTTTCAACGTAAAACTGGAAGGGACAGGGATGATAGCAATCACCACCCACTACGACCCTCTGACTCTGCTGGTAACCGCAGAACATCCGGTATTCACCGACCCCAACGCCACTGTTGCCTGGTCAGGAGACCTGGAACCTGAGATTAAAACCGATGTATCCCTCAAAACCTTCGTAGGAAGAAGCAGCGGGGAATCCGTCCAGATGGCTTTTAAGGGAGAGGGGTTTGTGGTAATTCAGCCCTATGAAGAGGTTTATTTCCAGGCCCAGGCCTGAAAATAAGCCCTTTTTTTAAGCTCTTTTTTTAAACTCTTTTTTTAAGCCATTTTTTGGAAGATTTTCCTCCCTTTTTTGGAAGTTATTCTTTCAGGATCTCAATTTTCAGAAGTTATTGCCTGGCCTTCATCCCCGGAGGCTGCCGAAAGCCGGGCCTTTTCCTTTTTAGAACATTCCATTGCGTCTTCCACAGCCTCCCTGATGATATATCCGGCTTTGTGCAGGATAGTATCCCCGATCTGGGGGTCTTTGTCCATGCTTCCGGTACAGGGGTAGGAGTGGTGGGCTCCTGAAATGGTTTCTTTGTATTCCGAAAGATCGGTCCAGCCGAGCTTTTTTGCGACAAACCAGGTTGAGCCGCAGGGGGCATCCCGGATTACGCCTGCTCCTATGAACATCTTGCCGTCAGGGCTCATCTCGATCCTGAGCACCGGCCTTCCGAAACCAAGGTCCACGAAAGCATCTATGACTGGCTTTCCGGTCTTTTCAAGGGCACAGAAGGGTTTTGGAGCCTCGAATTCAACACCTGCGGCTTCGAGTTCTTTTCTAAGCTGCTCAAGGACGCCAGCAGGAGTCTTCTTAGAGTCTTCAGCGGGTGCAATTACGGCTTTTGCACCTGTGTTCTTCACGACTTCGGGAATGGCTGCAAGGAGGTCGGGGTGGATCCCTATAGCAAGGATCAAATCACATTCTGGCAGCTTTGGAGGCAGGAATTGGGAGGGCTCTTCAATAAATGGAGGCAGGTCTTCCGGAAACTCATGAATTCCCACAATCAGGTTTGCATAAGATTTCCTTGCCTGGCGACAGTGGTTGCAGAGCTCACCGCAAGAAACACAGAAATTTGATGAATTTATCAGATTCTGGATAACTTTTTTTCCGAGTTCGCCTGTATAAAGTACGAGGATTCTCATATTTTTGCTCCTCCTTTTTCAAGGATTCCAAAGTCACTATGCAAATTCATTTTCTTTGCTTTGTAATGATTTCCCTGCCTGTTTTGTCTCTCCGAATGAAAAATACAGAGAAAAAATCTGTTTTTGCGGGAATTGCTGATATGTTTTAAAATGCAGTTCTGATAGAAGGTGCTTCAGGCAGCATACACTTCTGACCGCAGGTGACTTTCACCTGTTATAATCTTACTATACATTATAATTATTTGTTTCAATCTATAAATAATTGGAGTTTCAAAATAGAAATCAGTATCCACAACTAAACTCCTTTATGACCGCTCTACAGCCCGAGTTGCGCCGCCCGAATTGCGACTCGGGAGTACGCGGTCCTTTTCGCTGCCCGAATTGCGCCTCGGGAGTACGCGGTCCTTTTCGCTGCCCGAATTGCGCCTCGGGAG
>JBFHIK010000482.1:0-2000 GCA_041596555.1 Methanosarcina sp. | reverse complement strand
CGAGCGCGTGAAAAGCGCAAAAAAAGGCGAAAAAGCAGGGCTTGAGATCAGCTCAAAGACAGGCAGAGCTGTCCAGCGTGGGGACGAACTCTACCTCACAACAGATACGCAGCTCCTTGATACCCTTCAGAAAACAAAACTAGAAGCTCTTCCCGTAAGCCTGAAGGCAAGAGCCAGAAAAGGGGAGCGTTTTAAGGTTGAGATCCGGGCAGAAAGCGGAAAAAGCGCAGAAAGTGGAAACAGCCCCGAAAGTGGAAACAGCCCCGAAAGTGGAAACAGCCCCGAAAGCGAAGAAAGCAGCAGAACAGAAGAAGCTGCATATGCGGAGTTTGCAGACGACTATATCATCCAGGAAGCCGAAAGAGCCCCAACCACTGAAGAGCAGATAAGAAAAGCAATGGAAAGTCTTGGAGACACTCCTTTCGGAGCCGCCTCCATTGAGATAGAAGCTGACGAAAATATATTCATCCCGGTCGGTGTGCTGAAGAACGCAAGGCGAAAGGCTGCAGAGCTCCTGCTGGAAAAAACCCTGAAGGAAAATAAAAAAGAGCAAAAACACCCTGAACTTGCAAATTTCAACCACCTGTGCACCCACCTGTGCGATGTAGAAAGCGGTGCAGAAAATGAGAATAATACTTGTAAGAATGAAGTCGGCAAGAATGAAGGCAGCATAAGCAGGACCAGGGCAAGAGATACCGCTTCAAAGAAACTCCTCCTGAGCGTTGAAGTGCAGGGAATTTCTTATCTCTTACAGGCAGCCGAATCTGGAGCAGATATCGCTTATGTTCCGGTATCATTGTTCGAGGAGCTGATGTCTCCCAAAAATGCGGAGAAGCTTGAGGACCTGAAAGCAGAAAGAATTGAACTTGTTTTCAGGATTCCAAGGATAACCCATGACAGTGAACTGGCCGAATTAAAACCCCTGCTGGAAAAAATAAGGGATGCCGGCTTCAGTGTGGCATGTTCCAGCCTGGGAGCCGCACAGCTTACAAAAGAGCTTTCCATACCTTTTGTCGCCCAGAAGGACTTCAATATCTTCAATGCTTTTACTGCGAGCACTTTCTACCAGGCAGGAGCGTACAGGGCAACCCTTTCAAGCGAATTGAACCTGAGCGAAATAAAACATGTATGTGAAGCTCTTCAGGCATGTGGGGATTCAGGCCAGACCGAAATATTAGTTTACGGCAGTGAACTGATGCTCATTACGGAAAATGACCTCTTAAAGCCCCTCGTTGACCGGAAAATCGTAAGAGAAGATAGCGAAGTACTCCTTGTTGACCAGAGCGGCTCCGAATTTCCCGTCCAGCGCCTTGGCACCAGGACTCTTATCTATAATTCAAAGGTGCTTGACATGCTGAAATACGTTCCGAAAATGAAAGGGTACGGCGTGGACGTGCTCAGGCTTGACCTTTCGTTCAACACTACTGCCGAGATAGAGGAGATCGTAGGGGCATATAAAGAGGCACTTGCAGGAAAAGAGGCAAAGCTGAAACCTATAAGAGGGATTGAATATACGACAGGGCATTACTTTAAGGGCGTTTGAGCGCCCGAGTTGCGCCACCCGAGTTGCGCCTCGGGAGTACGCGGTCCTTTTCGCTGCGCTCAAGAGGACTTATTTATGGGTTATAGTAGTGAGGCTTCGCTCGCTCAAGAACAGGGAAAGGAGAGAAATCCTAATAGAAAAAGCCTATAAGAATTGCGGAAAAACCTTCTTTACTAAGAACTCGAAAAAAGAAACCTGTTTGCTAGTTGCAGGACAACTATCTCAACGAAAAAGAAAAAAAGTTCTGAATAAACAATAATCAGGAAAACCCTTTTCAAACGTAGGAGAAAACGTTATTTAATCCAAATATTAGCCCGATGCAAATCAACACCTGTTTATCCGAAGGCTCGAATATTACAACAAAGCTTTTATGTTTCAATGTCAGATTCATAGTAACACCTTTTTTCTTTAAAGTGTTTGGAGGAGTCCGGGATACTCCCTCAAACACTTTAACATG
>JBFHIK010000481.1:0-2011 GCA_041596555.1 Methanosarcina sp. | reverse complement strand
TATTCCCTGAAATTTATTCCCTGAAATTTATTCCCTGAAATTTATTCCCTGAAATTTATTCCCTGAAATTTATTCCCTGAAATTTATTCCCTGGCATTTTCATCTCTCAGGTTGAAGAACTGAAAGCGAATTTTTCACCCCTATTTTTACCCAAAAATAGGAACATTGCTCACGGAAACTCTTTTCCTCCAAGGAAAACATTTATACATGTGTAGGTAAAGCTAATGCTAATTCTGCTAAATATAAGATTTTTTGACTTTTAATGGTGTTTTAGCCTCGTACTTTCTTATCCATGCCTTTGAATTGTTTTTCAGGGCAGTTGAACAAATATCATTTAAAATAATCATAAATTCCTCAAAATGATAAAAATCACGGGAAACAATAACCATGTCAGAGAGCGAGCAGTACTCCAGAAATACACTTATGGACTTCGTCGAATATCGCCCCCTTGATATCGAAATCTGTGACGTGACTCTACGCGATGGGGAACAGACCCCTGGCGTTGTGTTCACGAAGGAACAGAAGCTGGCAGTAGCCAGTGAGCTTGATTCCATGGGTATTGAGGTTATAGAAGCCGGATTTCCGGTAGTTTCCGCATACGAAAAAGAAATCGTAACGGAAATTGCAAATCAGGGCTTTAATTCAAGGATCTGCTGTCTCTCAAGAGCAGTAAAAGGGGATGTAGATGCTGCCCTTGAATGTGACGTTGATATCGTGAGCATTTTCATTGCAATGTCCGACATGCACCTCAAATATAAGTACCACAGAAGTTTTGAGGAAATGCTCGGCTGTGCCAAGGAAGCCATTGAATATGCAACCGACCACGGTTTAAAAGTGCGCTTTGCAGCCGAAGATGCAAGCCGCACTCCTATTGACCGTCTCAAGCAGGCTTTTAAGGAAGTTGAAAGCGAGTACAAAGTGCAGTATGTAAGCCTCGCAGATACTGTTGGCATCCTGAACCCCACCACAACCCACTACCTTGTGAGTGAGATCTTTAAGTCTGTAAACACTTCAATCTGCATCCACTGCCATGACGACCTCGGAATGGCTACAGCTAACACTCTTGCAGCCGCCGAAGCCGGGGCAAAGCAGCTCCATACAACAGTCAACGCAATAGGAGAACGGGCAGGAAACGCCTCCCTTGAAGAAGTGATGGTAGCTCTCAGAGTACAGTATGGGATCGACCGCTACGACACAACAAAGCTGACAGCTCTCTCCAGAATGGTCTCGGAATACTCGGGCATTACTCCCTCGGTAAACAAAGCCGTTGTCGGACAGAACGCCTTCACCCACGAGTCCGGAATCCATGTCGCTGCAATCCTTGAAGAACCGCGCACTTACGAACTCTTCCTCCCTGAGATGGTTGGCGGAAAACGTAACCTTGTTGTCGGAAAGCACACTGGCACAAAAGCCTTGAAAGGAATCATCAACAGCATCGGTTTCTGCCTTGAACGGGAAGAACTCTGCGCCCTGATCGAAAAAGTTAAGGTCTGTACCGAAGAAAAGCGTAAAAGCATCTCGCGGGAGCAGCTTGAAAGGCTCATTTCCCAGGTCAGGCATGAACAGAAGGTTCCGGAAAAGAAAGAGGAGAGATTTTCAATCTGAAAGTCGATAGAGATCAGAACCTTTGTTATAAGGAATAATTGAAAAATAACTTCAAGTTTCCACTTCTGGAATGGACCTATAATTCCATTCCCCCAAATAATCATCAAAGACAATTTTCGTTTTTTACTTGAAGTTTTCACTTCCTTTTCTTGCCGTTGCATAAATTTTATTTTTGCAGGGAGGGACAGTTTACACTGGGCCCTCTCTTTACACTGGGCCCTCTCAGACCTACAATTATTATATGAAAAAACCTATGCTATTTCTATGTCAAGGAAGCTACAAGATTCTGCTTTTCGCTTATTGAAGAAAGCCGCCGATGAAATAGATAAAGAGCGATATAAAAAAGCCTTTGAAAACCTTGATAAGGTTGAAAAGATCGCAGAAGAATTAAAGGACTCCGAGATTT
>JBFHIK010000480.1:0-2012 GCA_041596555.1 Methanosarcina sp. | reverse complement strand
CTTTTAAATCAAAATTCGGTCACGAATGGGTCTTGAATGGGTCATGAATGGGTCATGAATGGGTCATGAATGAGTCTAAGGGTCCAAAATTAAGCGCATAGAGAACTCCCCCCTAAAAGTCTCGGTTATTAAGCAACGCCATAGATATGCTTAAAAATATGTAATTGCATAAATATATGTAAGTGAGGAATATTATGAAAAGATTCACAATTTCTGTTCCCGACGACCTCAAAAAAGAGCTTGATTCAATGGCTGATATTAACTGGGCAGAGGTTGCCCGGAAGGGGATTGAGGACAAAATTAAGAACCTTGAAAAGTTTGAAGCTCTTGAAAAAATAGGTGATTTGTGATGGCAACGATTACAATACCTGTTACAGATGACCTTTACAGGAGGATGGAGCATTTTTCCTGGGTGAAATGGTCTGAGGTTGCAAGACACTCCCTCCGGAAAAGGGAAATATTTGAGAAATATTTAAGGTCCGGAGAACTATCTGACGGAGACGCGGAGTTCTGTGATAAAATTGACTGGCACCCTGTAGATGAAATGTCTTTAAAAAAGGATTTTGCGCAAAAATTAGAAAATTCGAAAAAAGAAACCTCCCTGAAGGTCAAAGACATTTCTGACATCTTTGAGTGATCGGAATGCCATATACTCTTTTTATAGTTCCGTCCTGTAAAAAAGAGATCAACAAAGCATGTAAAAATAATGCACAACTAAAACACTCTTTGACCAAAAAAATACAGGAAATCTGTGAAAATCCCTCTCACTACAAACCTTTGAGAAACGACCTTTGTGGTCTACGCAGAGTGCATATCCTTAAAAGCTTTGTCCTTATCTTCAACGTAGACGAGAACGAAAAGTCCGTGACCCTGGTTAGTTTTTCACATCATGACACTGCTTACTCACGTTAATCGCGGGTTTTTTATGGAACCTTCGATACTTCAGGAATGGTTATCTGGAATTCGGGCAGCAAAAACTAAAAATTTAGTTTTGAAAATCGGTTATCTCCAGGTTAAATTGCTCCTTTTCTTTCTTAATCCGCTTGAGATACATATAATTCTACGCCAAAAAGTAGTCCTCTTGAGCGCAGCGAAAAGGACCGCGCACCGTCGAGCCGCAACTCGACTGTTCCAGCTTGAAGTTTATCTCTTTTATCATCGAAACCCGCTCTCTGCTATCCTTTTCAGGCTTTCTTTTGCATGCCTCTCAATGTGATACCGCTCGTCCAGGTATCTGGACATGATTTTTGTCTCAAATTTTACCCTTAAAGGCTCATCGGACTTTAAAATGATCCCGTCACGTATAATGTTGTATGTCAAAAGGAGAGGGGAATCATTGAGTGCCACAAGGTCTATATTGTTCGTTTTAAGGAGCCCTGTAAGTTCGCTTAGTAATCCCAGCTGGAGGTCAAAAGCTTCCTTTTGTAAAAGAGTATCATCAAAAAGCACAGCGATATCTGTGTCGCTCAAGCAGTTAGCTTCTCCCCTGGCAGTTGAGCCAAAAAGATAGGCTAATGTAACGCCCTCAACTTTATAGAAAAATTCCCTCAGCTTCTGTTCAAGCTGTTCAAGATCTGATTGTGGCATAGCGGGCTGCATACAGTTGATCACTTATGACTTTATGCTTACCTCTGTTTATAATTTGTGCAAGCTTCACAATTTTCCGGATCCGAGTGCTGGGGGAGTTTTGAGAGGGGGCCGGAACTGAGTAAACATATATCTCAGGTTGTAACTCAAATGAAAGCTTAAGGATTCACTTTTCCGTTTTTAGGTGCATTTTTTGGGTTTTACTCAGACGGGAACATTTTAAATATTTTATGCCCATTTACTGTTTAACCAACTTACTCTCAGGTGGTTTATTCATGAAATACATAAAAAAAATTTGCCCAATCTGCAACACAGAGTTCTTTGTTCTGGAAACTGTGGACGAAAAAGCTATCTACTGCACCCTTGAGTGCCTGGGAAAAGTTCAGGAAGAGTCATAAATTCATCTTGGCGTTTTTCAATTCTGG
>JBFHIK010000479.1:0-2021 GCA_041596555.1 Methanosarcina sp. | reverse complement strand
TTTCTTCTATTTTTAACATTTATAATATATTATATTTTAAGTCCCTTTTTGATTTCAAGTCTCTAGAGGTGTCCACAATAGATATCAGTAAAAAGGTTCTCATAATAACCCTCTTAATTTTTGCTGTCCTTACGGCCGCGTTTACGTTCACGCACAATATGCAGCTGTCAAACTTTTTAGCGCTTGAAAAGGCTGACACAACCGGGAATGTGGAGCGTGTGCAAAATGCTGTTGCCTCCAGACAGGGGTATATTGATTACAGTGTCCGGGACTGGGCTTGCTGGGACGACACCTACCAGTTTATCGAAGACCAAAACCAGGAATATATCGATGTGAACATCCAGAAAGAGACCCTTTCCGTCATTAGAATCAATGTCATGCTTTTTGTTAATGAATCCGGGAGCCTGGTCTATGCAAAATCGGTTAATGTTGATACTATGGAAGAAGAACCGGTTTCTGAAGACCTTCTGAAAATGATCGAAGATGGAACTCTCCTCACAAAAGGGGAAAACGACAGGATAAAAGGTATTGTCTTGCTCGACGAAGGCCCGATGTTTATTTCATGCCATCCAATCCTTACGACAAAACAAAAAGGGCCTCCAAAAGGAACCCTCATTTTTGGGAGATATTTTGACCCCGTTGTCCTTGATACTTTCAAAGATATCACCTGCTATTCTCTATCAATGTTCAGGGTCGATGAAGAAATGCCCCCTGATATTCAGGCAGAATTTACAAAATTTTCACAAACACCGGATAAGATCCTGGTGGAACCTCTCAGTGAAGAGAATGTAGCAGGTTATTTTCAGTTAAAGGACATCTCGGGCGAGCCTGCCATTATCATCAGAGCTGATTTCCCCAGGGATCTTTATGTGCATGGCAAGAGTACCCTCAACTACATGTATTTCTTCTTACTTTTCACCGGGCTCTTGACTGGTCTCGGGGTCAAGTTTGCTCTTGATAGGCTGTTTATCTCAAGGTTGGTAGAGATAGATGATTTCGTTACGAAAGTCCGGTCGGAAAAAGATCTTTCAAAGAGGCTGGAACTAAAAGATAGTGACGAGCTCTATCGCCTGTCAAAGGAAATAAACAGAATGTTAAACGAAATCGATCTGGCAGAGCAGGAATTAAAATCCCAGGGCCGCGAAAAGAAGGTTCTGCTCGATTCACTCAACGAACTTGTTGTTTTTGTGAGCCATGAAATGAAAATAATATGGGCAAACAAAGCTGCTCTCAAATACATGCAAATGGATCTTGAAGGAGCAAAGATGGTCTGCCTTAAAGATACTCTCGGCATAAGCAGCCCTTTATTTGAGTGCCAGCAACTTGAACATATTTTTGAGACCGGCGATAAAATGTCCGGGGAATTTACTTCAAGGGGCGGCAGAGTCTGGTTTCTTCAGGCAATTCCTGTGGCTGATGAAAATGGAAAGATTATAGGGATTCTGGAAACCTGCAGAGACATTACGGAAAGCAAGAAAACCGAGCAGCTTCTCCAGGAGAAACAGGTTGCAGAGGCCGCAAACCGCACGAAGAGTGAATTCCTGGCAAACATGAGCCACGAACTGAGGACTCCGCTTAACTCAATTATAGGCTTCTCTGACCTTCTATATGAAAATGTTTACGGAGAACTTAATGTAAAACAGACTAAAGCCGTAGGGAATATTTCTAAGAGCGGAAAACATCTTCTGAATTTGATTAACGATATCCTTGATCTTTCTAAAGTGGAAGCAGGAAAGCTTGAGCTCGAGTATAAAGAGTTTGAGCTTGCCAGCAAACTTAATTCAATAAAAAATCTGCTATCTCCTATTGCAGGCAGGAAAAAGATTGAGGTTGAAATCCAGGTGGATAAAAACCTTGACAAAATCCGGGCTGATGAAGCTCGTTTTGCTCAGATCCTGTACAACCTGGTGGATAATGCTATAAAGTTCTCACACGAGAATGGACGTGTGAAGATAGAGGCTAAAAAGAAAGGGGATCTGGTAGAAGTAACGGTTAAGGACAATGGACTAGGGATCAAAGTT
>JBFHIK010000478.1:0-2022 GCA_041596555.1 Methanosarcina sp. | reverse complement strand
TGTATACCTTGTCCATATCCCCGCTATGCAGGACAATAACTGCCTTTTCCCCCATTTCCACTCCTTTTCCGGCCTTACCTCCGGATCTTTATCTCCCACTCTTTTCCTCCCTCTTTGTCTTCAATCTCCAGCACCTTGAGCCCCATCGCCTCACATGCCATGGGAATCTCTTTTTTTGATGCCGGATGCGTACCCTTTACTATTACAAGGTCTCCCGGAGAGGCTTTTTTGAATGCTTTTCTGCACTCTACCAGCGGGACCGGGCAGGTCTGCCCTCTAACGTCTACTTCCAGTTCTGCCACTGTTCTTACCCCCGAAGTCAGAGAAATGGAACGTTTCTAAAGATAAATATGCCTTTTTCCCCTAAAGTCACTATATTTCAAAAAATATATTATCGTTTCGTATTAAAAATCTTACTCAGGAGCTGTCTATTCTCTCTCTGATTATTCTCATGCCTTTTGCTGGTGTCATTTTTTACTTAAAGTTTTCTTTTTCTTCACCCAAAAATACACTTTAATAAATGGAAGAGGAACTGTAATTATTTCCTCGTCCCTTTCTTTTACAGGGCTTTTCTTATCTTTTCTGCCACTTCTTCCAGATTGGTAGTATCGGTTTCAGTCCATACAATTGATTTTATTCCTCGTCCACCATCTCCCTTTTTTCTTGGAATAACGTGTACATGCACATGGGGAACTTCCTGTCCTGCTACTTCCCCGTTATTTATGCCGACGTTTGACCCTTCTGCTGAAAATGCTTTCTCTACCGCAGAAGTAACTTTTCTTGCAGCTTCAAAAAGCAGGGCAACATCTTCTGCGTTCATATCCGTAAAGGTCCTGAAATGTTTTTTAGGAGTCACGAGCGTATGCCCCTCACTTGCCGGGTAAATGTCAAGAAATGCGTAAACAGCATCATCCTCATATCTCCGGTGTGAAGGGATTTCTCCTGAAATTATCTTGCAAAAAAGGCAGTTTTCTTTCATATGGTATTCCCATAAAGGTTTAGGAAAGTACACTTATATCAGGTTTCTGTTCTCAGATTTCTGTTCTCAGGTTTCTTTTTTCTTAATAAGTTTTAATTACAATCCGGGCATCAACTATATTTACTTTGTTTCAAAGTAATCTTGAAATCCATTTTTCTTAGCATCGAATCAGAATCCCGGAGAGTAAAATCAGTATGATAGGTTATATTGCAGGTGCCCTGACAACCATAGCTTTTGCCCCTCAGCTTATAAAAGCTCTGACCACGAAATCCACAAAAGATGTATCTCTTCTAATGCTGCTTTGCTCAACTTCTGGCATGGCTCTCTGGCTGCTCTACGGAATCCAGGTAAACGACCTCGCAATAATTGCTGCAAACAGTGTTTCCGTTCTACTGGCTGCCTCTCTTCTGGGGCTCAAGCTTAAAAATGACTGTATAATTTTAGTTTTTGAACTCAGCAAAAAGATGCGAAGGCCTAAAAATAAAAATGCCTCTCTTTGGAAGTAAAAAACGAGGGCTCACCTATAAATATAGTCAATTATTTGACCAAATTTGTAATAATTAGGGGCTCTTCTGGCTGAAATAAAACTGGTCTGAAAATCAGTCTATTTAACTCTGGAGGCGTGGAGGCACAGCGGGAAGCCCCCTCCTTCGGAGGGCATCAACCCGACAGATGGGGGTATTTCACGAGTTTTTTGAGCATGAAAAAATAGGGGGTGAAGAAAAATAATCTGTTCAGATCTTTTTCTTCAGAACAAAGTACTCTGCAATGATCATAAACAGAGGCAGAGATATAGCAAGAAGTATTTTAGCCGTTCCCATAGGCTTCTTTACGATGCCTCCTTCTTTTTCTGCACTGCTGTTCATGATTGCCTTTCCTTCGCCGTTCCAGTTTCTCAGAGTTTCCTGTAATCCTTCATCTGATTCTTCTCCTGTATATTCACTTATTGCAAAGCATGAATATGCAGTCGTTTTTGCCCTGAAATAAACGTAGTCTTTGTCTTCACCCGTTTTTTCGGTGCTTAGAGGCTCCCATTTGCTATC
>JBFHIK010000477.1:0-2028 GCA_041596555.1 Methanosarcina sp. | reverse complement strand
TCAAGAGTAGGTGGGGGACGAGGGGACATAGATGCACTAATATTTAGATTATTATTATAAAAACACATACGAGAGTGATTCTCTAACGCTTAACCGATGACCAATGGAAAAATCTGGAGAAAAAGATGAGAGAAGCCAAATAAAAACAGGAAAGTAAAGAAGCACTAATCCATCAAACTCGCCTGTGGAGAGAAAATAAACATTTATTCATTTTCACAAAAAACGCACATGAAATTCCCGAATTAAAGGCAGAAAAAATGAAAGTATCTGGGTACTTTCATGCCAAATCAGCTTTTCACAAAAAACGCATATGAAATTCTTTGAATAACAGGCACAACCAATGAAAGCATCGGGATACTTTCATGCCAAATCAGCTTTTCACAAAAAACCAGCAGGAGAAAATTCTCTTTTCAGCATGATCACATCTGTTTTTAAAAACAAGGAGAGCAATAGGCATCACCAGCTATTTCTGCCAACCCCGCGTATATTCAATCGGAAGTGATGCTATTGGGATTTCTGGACAAACTTTTCAAAAAGAAAATTGAAGGAAAAACCGTAGAAGAGTGGTATGGGATTGCTGTGGGTGAAACAGACCCGGAAAAGAAGATTGAGTCTTTTGATAAGGTTCTGACGTTAAAGCCTGATTTTGCAGGAGCCTGGAACCTGAGAGGACTTGAATTTGTGGTCCTGAAGCGGTATGAAGAAGCCATTGCCTCTTTTGACAAAGCGCTTGAAATAAGACCCGGCTATCCGGAAGCAAGGTACAATAAAGAAGATGCTGAAACTGAATTAAGGAAGATCAGTACAGCAAAAGATCAGGACAACAGAAAATCCGGTTGAAGAGAAAAACGAAGGACCAGGGGAAGTATGATTCGGAAAGGTAGATTTTGCCTGACTGCCGGACACACCAGTTATTTTTTCCCGCGGTTCAGTGCATGAAGCCCGAGTTTTACAGGTCCTGGAAGTTTCCCGCACTGCATGACTTTCATCTGTTCAGGGGAAATAAACTTGAAAGCCGCGTTCATGAGGGCATCAGATTTCATGATCCCGTCCATTATCTGTCTCGCCTGTACCGAAGTTTCAAGCGCTGATCCGAACTGAGCTCTCCAGCGCCTGTCATATTCTTCAAGCCTGCAGTTTCCGGTTGCAAATTCGGCTGCAGTTTCCCCGGCTATTTTTCCGGCGATCATTGCAGGAGGGATTCCACCCCCGTTTGTTGCGATGATATGCCCGGCGGCATCCCCCACAATAAGGGAATCTTCAGTTGCAGTGTTTGCAGGGGCTCCGTTTACAGGAATAATGCCTGCGATAACATTCATTATGATGGCGTTTTTCAGCTTAGGGGCGGCTAGAGGGTGATCCCGCATGAAACGGTGCAGGTACTCTTTTGCAGAAACCCCTTTTTCAGCCATACCGCTTCGGATTCCAATTCCTACATTTGCCCGCCCCTCGCCTTCGGGAAAAATCCAGGCATAACCCCCGGGGACATAGTCTTTTCCAAAGTACATTTCAAGGGCATCAGGGTCAGTGTCAACATTTCTGACCTGATATTCAATGGCAACAGAAGTCTCTTTTGACTCAGGTTTCCAGGCGAAACCTTTTGATTTTGCAACCAGGGAATTTGGGCCGTCAGCTCCGATAATCGCTTTTGCTTTGATCGTATGCTTCCCAAAAATACCGGAAGCCTCAACAGTTGTGCCCTCCACTTTTGTCACGCGAGTCTTTATCATCAGTTCAGCTCCTGCCGTGGCAGCCTGCTCAGCCAGGAACTGGTCATAACGGCGGCGGTCAAGGACTGTACCTCTCACGGAGAATTCTTTTGTATTGCAGTTTGGGGGAATGATCCGCTGGGTTTTGATATGATGCAGCACGCAGGAATCAGGATAGCTTTTCAGGGTCTCCGGCAACTCGGCATCAGGCATCAGAGCCTGGACTTCCGAGGCATCGGGGAGAAAACCTGCACACTGAATAGGGCTTCCGATTTCCCTTTTTTTATCAAGAAGAAGGACAGTGGCTCCATTCCTTGCG
>JBFHIK010000476.1:0-2038 GCA_041596555.1 Methanosarcina sp. | reverse complement strand
CATTCAATAACCGGGAACAGGCGTGCGAGCCGTGGTACGTAGGGCTCCGACGGTTTGCTGAGTGAGCCGTGACGCGTCACGGCCGGGTGGTCAACGACGATGGATGTACTTCCACAGTTTACCGCCCGAGGCCTCACGGCCAACGGCTCACGTGTCTCACCGATGGCTAACGCCAGGCCGCTCACGGGATGGTTGGCATGTGTCCGGTTAGCGAAGATACACAAAAACAAAAATATATGAAGATCAAGCCCTGGAGATAAATCCACCTATCAGGAACATATATCCCTACTGTTTCGGATAAGCAATGTACGTTCCAGGCAAATCGATTCTAAGCAAACTTTATCTGAGATGAAAATATCTTATAAGAGGATAAGCAATGCAGAAGTATAAATTAAAGCGCGGTTTTAAACCTGAAATTGATAGAATCTACTCGGTAATGCAGGAATGTTTTCCGACTGAAATCTCCCAGAATGAGGGCCATATTGAAACTTCCTATGGAGCAATGTCAAAGATAACGGTCTGGATAGAAAACAAAATGCTCTTTGTGGAAACCGTTTCCGATGTGACCGTAAAAGATGATGAAACGATCCTGCAGACCAACAAGGCCTACCGGGACTTTCTCTTAAAGGCCACTGGCTACACGGCAAAAGAGCGGTTGAAACAAGCTAAAAAAGAAGTTGGAGAGGGATAACTCCTTACCTCCCATTCTAATTTCATATTCTTACTAAAATCCTGCAGCTCTTACCTGGAGGTATCGTTCTGGAAGTAGATTTCCTTGAAAAACTGAAAAGTCTAGAAATTCCCACCTGCCTTCGAGTCTGCTGTGGGACCGATGGTTCCGTAACCTTTCTCCTCGAGATAATGACCAGAAAACCGGTTAATGTAAAAACCGAGTCCCAGTATATAATCAAAGCTGATAAGGAAATGGCTGCCCTTCTCGGCGTGGAAGAAGGCAGCGAGGTAAATAACAGGACAGTTCGGCTATATGCAGGGGATACTGTATTCGTCCAGGCAAGGTCGCTCTCTCCTCTGGAACGCATGCCTGCAACTATGAAGGAACAGTTAATGCGCGCAGACATCCCCATCGGCAGGATCCTGCGCAGCCATAACCTCGAGACCAGGCGCGACATGGGAGAACTCGAAGTCCTGGAAGGGGAACCAACTTTCAACGGCATTTCAGTCCTTTCCCGCTCCTATAAAATCGTCCATAACAACTATGTCCTGATGTGGATCAATGAACGCTTCCCTATCGATGAGCGCTGGAAACTCTAAAAACCTGAAATATCGGAAAATAAATGCTAAAGAGCAGGTATTTTTCCGGCAAGCTCTCATATTTTTCAAAATAAATGTTCAGATATTCAGATAGTCCTGGACTTTTTCCCTCTCTGCCGCCTGATCAGTCGAAACCTTTATATGTCTGGGGTGATATTTTGGAGATGCTCTTATAGCAACAGTGCCTTGGTGGCTTAGGGGTATAGCGCGTAATTGGTTAGGACCAGGTTGCCGGGGCCGACAGGCCAAAGCGACGTAAGAAGCGCCTGAGAATCCCGCCCGAGGCTTTTTTCTTTTTTTGTATTTCATTTTTTTTGTATTTCATTTTTTTTGTATTTCATTTATACTCAGGTTCAAAGCCTACTTTTGCTAATCGTTAAATGAACTTCCGATTGTTGATGTAAATAAGAAATTGACCCCGGATTTTATAATCACTTTTATACTGAAAGATTAGGTCAACATTGTGTTTTGAAATGTATTTCAGTCCTGACAAACCATTGCTTTGAAGATTCAGCTTTATTTTGATAAAGTTGAAGATTGAATTCCCGGCACAGGCATGTGCGTCACTTCATACCCATCAAAAATTGAATCTCTTTCCTGCCATACCTGAGGACATAACTGTGACCAGGAAAGCTCTTCTTCAAGCTCTGCAATTCTAAAGGTTCTTATTTATTCTGCTAACAAATAATTGGGTTTCTCATTATTCTCTATAACAAATTTATATACATAGGAAGTTATTTTATAATCAAAATAAAAAAATAGGAGT
>JBFHIK010000475.1:0-2039 GCA_041596555.1 Methanosarcina sp. | reverse complement strand
TTCAGACTGGAATCTCTATATAATACAGGATATTTGATAGATTTTATCCCTTGTAATATATATAAAAAAGTTGGGATGTAAAGATGGATGTCCGATTGATGCCTGTGAATATACGTATTCCAATGATATTGAGAGCTGTTTTTGAATGCCTGGATTTTTTGGTTCGAATTTTTAGTTATATTTGCTGGTTAAATTTTTGATTTGTCGGTTAAGTCTTTGATCATATCTTCTGGTTAATTGGTCTTAATCCAGAATAATCCAGTTTTCGGTCATTTTGTTCCCTATATCCGGGTCGAGCTGCATTGCTTGCGTGTACTGCATTTTAGCTTCGTCAAAACGATTCATTTTTCTCATGAGCAGTCCGTAGTTGTAGTGGAGTGGAGGATAATAAGGGTTGAGCTCAAGAGCCTTTTTGTATTCTTCCTCTGCATCGGGTAAGCGCCCGAGTTCCGAAAGAAGGTTTCCGTAGCTGTAATGTCCCTCAACGCTTTCCGGGTCAAGACTGAGAGCTTTTTTGTATTCCATTTCAGCTTCGTACCTTCTTCCAAAGCGGGCAAGAAGGTTTGCATAATTGGAATGGACTTTTGCATCATTCTGGTCCAGGGAAAGGGCTTCCATGTATTGTTCTTCAGCTTCCGAGACCCTGC
The DNA here is from genome assembly GCA_041596555.1 of Methanosarcina sp. Taxonomy (GTDB): domain Archaea; phylum Halobacteriota; class Methanosarcinia; order Methanosarcinales; family Methanosarcinaceae; genus Methanosarcina. The sequence continues at coordinate 1,392 of JBFHIK010000475.1, read as the reverse complement.
CTTCCCTTGCAAGGAGGTTCCCATAGTTGAAAAGAGTTCTTCTGTGCCTGGGGTTAAGTGAAAGAGCCTTTTTGTACTCAAGTTCGGCTTCAGAAGAGCGGCCAAGGAAAGAGAGCAAGACACCGAAATTATGGTGGAGGCTTGGATCTTCAGGGTCAAGTTTCATGGCAATCCTGTACTCTTTCTCGGCATCCCTGAGCCTTCCAAGTTCAAAAAGCAGGTTTGCGTACCCACCTCTGGCAGGGACATAGTCCGGGTTACCGGCAAGTGCTCTCAGGTAACATTCCTCTGCTTCATCTACATATCCGTGTTCGGCCAGAAGGTAAGCGTACCCGGTATTTGCCTTTACATTTTCGGGCGAGGTTTCAAATACAGTTTTATACTCATTTTCTGCTTCCTGAATCCTTCCTAGCTCTAAAAGAAGCTCGGAGTGAGCACATCTTACATCTGCATTTTGAGGGTTTTCTTTCAGGATTTCACAGTAGCTGGCTTCGGCTTCAGAGAAAAAACCCAGTACATGTGCTGCAGTTCCCAGCGCATAACAGGAGTCTTCACGGAGCTTTCCGGAAGCCTGCATTAAGCAGACCTTTGCAAAAACATATTCTTCAAGGTGCATTTTTTGCTGCCTGCAGGCGTTAGAGAGTTCAAGTAACAGTTTTGGGGGAAAAGATTTTTCCTTTGAGCTTTCCAGAGCAAAATCGGTTGCACAGGATAAATTTTTCTGGTCAGATCCGATTATTCCAATTACATCGTACATAAAATCATCAATAGCATCAAAGTCCATGTATCCGGCACCTCAGAAAAGTGAGTTTTCTAGGTAGGGGGCTGTCAGTGTAACATCCGGAGTATAGTTTTACGCTTAATTGAATATATTAGTGAGTGAATAGTAAGTAATATTATAAGACACATATTAGTGAGTGAATAGTGTATAAGAAAACGAGTATAATATTATAATTATCGTATAACATTCTATCCATTTATAGCGCAAAATAGAACAGTTGATTGCATCGAAGACAACTGATTCTTATAATAATATATTTTACAGGATAAAATACAAGTCGGGTAAGAAAACAAAAATAATTAAAAGATATAATAATTTATATTAACATAAAAAATACTACGATTAACTGGAATGAAAAAGTACAATTCTGATGAATAATAATAAGAATGGATATAAAAAGCATATCTAATGATAGAATTGGCCAGATGGGGAATGAATTAAAAAATTTCGACTAAGGCATAAATTCAACATGTGAACTACTCCTCCCTGTCAGGCTAACGCCTGCTGAGGAAGGGGCTTCCTTCGAGTATTTACTTCATTTGAGAATCAGATTCTGAGAATCTAATTCTCATCGGTAAACCTGTTTGTCGAAGATTATCTACGAATTGTAG
>JBFHIK010000474.1:0-2046 GCA_041596555.1 Methanosarcina sp. | reverse complement strand
ATAGACCTATTATAACTTTTCAACATGCATTAGTGACTTTTCGGATAGGCACCAGGTTTGAAGTTGCAGAAAAACAAAAAAAGCCTCAAGAAGATAAAGGATTGAACTGCTTAAAGTTTTAGAAAGGAGAAGGAATTGAGAGTGTAGAGCCTTAAATATGAAGCAGAGAAGTAATGTATTGTACGAAGTAACCATCGTTCAATGTATGAATGTTTTGGATCAGGAGTTTACCGGAAAATTTATTCAGAGATTAAAATAAGAAACTTAATTTCGATGAATTATATAGCTACTTGTTAGTAAGCTACTGATGTACCAGAGATTTCCATTCATAGACTTGTGGGGACGGAGGCTAATTAAAATGAAAAGAGGTTTTTTTCATTATTTGATTTATGTGTTGATAATAACAATGCTAATTCCTGGAATTATGCCTTTTATGGTTTTTGCAGCTGAGGACATACCTTCCGAAGATGACGGAAATTCAACTATTTTACTGCCTGACCTGGTAACTGAAGACCTTTCCTGGAGCCCGGATAATCCAGAAATCGGGGAACAGGTGACCCTCACTGCACAAGTAAAAAACCAGGGAGACGCAACATCAGGAACAACGAATCTGGTTTTTTATATCAACGGAAATAAGATAGGAGAAAACTCAGTCCCCGAAATAGAAGCTGGAAAGAGTGAAAAAATATCGATTTTGTGGACACCGGAAACTGACAGTGAAGCGGAAATAAGTGCAAAGGTGGATGAAGAAGCTTCAGTGGAAGAAATAAATGAGGATAATAATATCATAACCGCGGGCCCTATAACTTTCAAAGGGACAAACACCCCTGACCTGATAATAGACACTCTTGACTACCCTGCAACCCCCAGCCCTGGAGAACATCAGGATATAACGATAAATGTGAAGAACCAGGGAACAGCAGCTTCAGAAAAGACTACGGTGACACTTTACATTGATGGAAGTGCTGTTAACTACTGGGATGTGCCCATGTTATCTGGTGATGAAAGCAGTTATGCCTCATATACATGGATTCCGACAGCAGAAGGGTCTGTAGAGATCAGAGCAGTTGTGGATGAAGATGGCCTGGTAGCTGAAAGTAATGAAGATAACAACGAGAAAACGGTCACCGTAACAGTAGCAGAAGATTTTCTTCCGGATCTGATAATTGAAGACATCGTGCCTGAATCAGCGGCGGGAGAAGTCGGAAAGTCCCTGAACCTCACCTTGAAAGTAAAGAACCAGGGCACGGCATCCTCTGAGGAAGTTCAGGCAAAATATTATATTAACGGAACAGCCCCCACACAGGATGACATTCAGATTCCAGCTCTTTCAGAAGGTGCAGGGGCAGATGTTAGATTTTCTCTGGTCCCGGATAGAGAAGGACAAATGGAAGTAAAAGTAAATATCGACTCCGGAACAAACGTTTATGAGAGTAATGAAGATAACAATGAATTCACAAAAATTATAGATGTAAAAACCATACTTCCGGACCTTATAATAGAGTCTCTTTCTTTAAACCCGGAAGCTCCCGAAATAGGGGATGACATCACTTTCACAGTGTCAATAAAGAACAACGGGATCAGAGACTCAGCAAGCAGCGAGCTAAAATATTATATCAGCGGGACCAATGTAACTCACGACGGAAAAGTATCGATACCTGAAATTGCCGTAGGGGAAACAAAAACGGGTATTTTTCACTGGGTTCCTGAAGCAGAAGGAAACGTAAATGTGAGACTGGTAGCAGATGAAGAAAATGCCATACTTGAGGACGACGAGACGAACAATGAACTGACTAAGACGGTAAGTATCTCCAAACAAGCTACTTCCGACAGTGAAGAGAGCTCTGGTTCCACATCCAGCGGTAGCAGTAGCAGTAGCAGTAGCAAAAGCAGCATGGGAAGCGGCGTTTCCAAAGAGCCAGCTAAGAATGTAGAAGTCAAAGAACTTGCTACAAGGAACATAATGAGCGGTTTCCATGTCAAATATGATTTCGTGCAAAAAGTCACATGTATCACATATGTCGAGTTTGACCCGAGGAAAACGTT
>JBFHIK010000473.1:0-2051 GCA_041596555.1 Methanosarcina sp. | reverse complement strand
GAGCTAAACTCACTGCTAAAATCTATAACTCAGTCCTCTTGAGCGCAGCGAAAAGGACCGCGTACTCCCGAGGCGCAATTCGGGCAGCGAAACTCGGGAGAGGCTTAATTCGAGAGAGGCTTAATTCGAGGAATTTTCTTTCCTGTATCAGAAACTGATTTATAATCAGCCCTCCAAGAATGAATAAGAGGCTGAAAATCTAAACTGTCATAATGGTTTAGATGAACTTAAAAGTCTTGAAAGCTTGAACAGACTTAAAAGTTCGAATCTCTTAAAGATTTAAAATGCTGAACAAATTGAACTTTCCTGAATCGTTGAAGATTTGAGGCTTCCTGAGAATTCTGACGGTCTGGCCGGGTCCGGGAGTTTATCCAGATGTATGAACTGAAACTCGCTTTGAGGCAGGTATTATCCAGGAAAAAGCAGACCTTTTTTGCCATACTTGCGGTTGCCCTTGCAGTCGCCGTGATAACAGTAATGATGGCAATGCTTTCGGGTTTTCAGGATGAACTTGTAACCTCAAGTATTGAAAACACTCCACATATCGTTATCAATCCTCAAAAAGAAAATGAAGAGTTCATCCACCTTTACAGGCATACATCTGCCCGAATTGCTGAAAAGGAAGGAGTCATAGCCGTATCCCCTAAATACCTGGGTCAGGCGGCACTGGAATACAGGGACAATGCCGAAGGGGTTTCTCTTCAGGGAGTTGACCCTGTGGCTGAAGAGAACGTGATGAGGGTGAGTAAGGATGTTGTCGAAGGAGACCTCATGGCCCTTGTCCACACAAGGTACGGGATTCTTCTCGGGGATAAGCTTGCGGAAAACCTTGAAGTCCATGTGGGAGACAGGGTAGACACTGTTTTTCCTGGCTCGAAAACAACTTCTTTTAAGGTAGTGGGGTTGATCCATACCGGCACTGCCGCAGACGAGGTAACAGCCTACGCAAGACTGGATTCAGTGCAGGACTTTTTTAACGAACCCGGAGTTGTTAGCAACATCGGAGTCCGGGTTGCAGACCCCTACCAGGCAGAAGTAATTGCCGCTTCGATTGAAGGAGAAACCGGGCTTGATGCCGTAAGCTGGATTGAGGCAAATGCTGAAATCCTGAACCTCCTTGACACCCAGATGGTCTTTATAAATATCTTCTACCTCCTGATCTACGGGATTGCAGGTTTCGGGATTGCAAATACCCTTATCACAATCGTTGCCCAGAGGACCAGGGAAATCGGCATTCTCAAAGCAATGGGGGCTTCTCAAAAAAGCATAATGTTTATATTTATTTTCCAGTCCCTGGTCCTCGGAGCTATAGGGCTTGTGCTCGGCACAGTTCTTGGTTACATTGCAACCGTTGCCCTGCAGAGCTATAAAATTGAAGTTCCTCAGGAAATGTATTTCGGGCTTCAGACCCTGCCTCTTGAGGTAAAGCCCCTTAATTTTGTATATGCTGCTTTTTTTGCTTTCATAGTCAATATCATCTCGGGAATCTACCCTGCAAGGAAAGCTGCAAAACTCGACTCTGTAACAGCTATTGAAAGTGCCTGAACAGGGATGGATTCTTATTTTTTACAGGGCCGTCAGACAGGCTGGCGGAGGCGCTTATATGTACCTTATAAATCGGCAATCAGTTTTTGGGGTTAAGGAAAGTATTCTCTTATTCCTGAACCATTTCTTTCAACATTTGTCTCTCTTAATTGCGGTGCCCGTCTTCAGGTCACTTTTAATCTGGTTAGCCGGCCGGCCCAGGCCCATTGCGGGGCAGGGTGAGAAAAATGAAAAAATCCAGCTTCAGGCACCAGAAGAGGTCAATCAGTTAATAAGAATAAGGGCCGCCTATTTTTATATAAAGAAGCGTAAAACCCCTGAGTCTTTAGCTCAGGGGATATAAGCGTCAACTTCAACCCTGATTTAGTATGTAATATTCTGCCGCATCTTTGCTAACATTACCGATAGTAGACGCAAAATATCCGTCACTCCATAACGTATTTTCACCCCAATAATATTTTTTCAGATATTCTTTTTGAGTTTTCCATAACCTGTTAGTAGATTCT
>JBFHIK010000472.1:0-2062 GCA_041596555.1 Methanosarcina sp. | reverse complement strand
CTTCGGCTGACAGCTTTCAATAACTAACTCCCAGGTCCACATACTGAAGAACTGAAGACATCGTCCGCCCCGGCTGTGGGGTCTGCACGGACTTTACCGCCACAAAAGCTGACATCTCAGCAGGTTCGGTCGGAAGCCCTGACGGCTACACTACCCTTGTCTTCCACACCCTCGTAGGACAGCACCTCCTGGAAAGCGCAGTTGCCAGCGGGAAGCTGAGCGTGGGTGAAGGCGAGGTCAGCCTGGGGATTATCGAGAAGCTTGCAAAGAAGAAGATGGCAAGGAAACAGGAATAAAATTACTTCAAAATGGTTTTAGATGGAGCCTGACTCCATCTTTTTACTTTCTGATTTTGTGCTATTTTGATTACTAATTATGCTCTTTAATTTCTAAGAGGAATTATATAGGGCTTTTTTACAATCATTAGTAATCAATATACAGGAATCAGGCCCGGGTTATCCCCGGTAATGCATTCTCCGCCTTCCGCGGTTACTATGAAGGTATTTTCAATTCCCACCATTCCGATGTTTTCAATTCCCCTTTTAGGTTCCAGGGCAAATACCATTCCTTCCTGCAGAGGCTCATCAAATCCGTCTGCAATTACAGGGATTTCGTCGATCAATAAGCCAACCCCATGACCGAGGAATTTTACTTTACGGTCCCCGAAGCCCATGAAATTCTGCAGGAACTCCTCATCAAGCCCGTTCATTATGGTATTGTAAATTTCCGAGGGGATAGCACCAGGTTTTAACATGGATGCAGCTTTGTTCTGGATAGCCACGCATTTATTGTGGAGATCTATGGCATACTGCGGAAGGGAAGAACCAAACATGTATGTCATGGTTTTATCCGTATGGTAACCGTCAACCCCACACCCGACATCAACAAAGACCAGGTCACCTTTTCTTAATTTCCTGTCCCGGCTCCCGAGCACGGGTGCTGCAGGGCACAATCCGAGCTTTCCGCCGGGACCGTTGAAATAACACGGGTAAATGGAGCTTTCCCCAAAACAGACATTACCGAGAATCATCTCCGTATCGAACATTCCAAAACGACATGCTCCGTGGTGCCCTTCCTTTACCAGAACCGAAAACAGTTCAGTTGACATGTCAACCTCACTCATCCCCTCCCGCAGCATATCCGGTACAAGGTCTTCAAGCACATGCTTGTGAATTTTGCCGGCTTCTCGCAGCAGAGACAGCTCATATTCACTTTTTACTGCCCTCACAGCGGCAATCTGGGTATCAACGGATTTAACATTTTTAAAGGGGAAGTGTTTTTGAAACCGCTGATATAAGGCCAGAGGGACAACTTCAGTTTCCAGGTAGACTACATCCGGAAGCTTGCTTCCCTCACTTCCTTTACTCGCCTTGCTAACACTTCCTGCAGCGTCCCGGAAGCTGTTCATAGGTTCTATATTTGGGAATAAAGATTCATCAAGAGCCCTTTCATAACTGCGCCGGACCCAGAATGTTGCTTCTCCGTCCTTCGGAATGATTAGCATCCCGTCCTGCATCGTGCCCGTAAAGTAATAAAGATTGATTTTCCTGAAGATAACAGCCATTTCCCAGTCGGGATTTGATGTATCCATATGTTTTCTGAAGCAGATCATGCGGTTTTTCAGTTCAGTTAGAGGTACTTTCTTAATCATGGGAATCCCTTTATCAGGATTATCTGCGCGCAATTATAGAAGTGTAACCCACAGCTAGTTTAGCAGAAACTACGAAAGAAAGCCCCACTTCTTTAGATTATTAAGCAGTCATATCTGTCTGCATGAAACTGTGGAAAATCAAAATTCAATTCACCAGCCAGGAAAAGATGCTATGGATATAGCCAGGAAACCCACGCAAACTGCTAAACATTTATTTATATGTGTAGAGACATACTCTAGCGTATTAAATGCGTTGTTTGACGTATTTAAGGTTATTACAACCGATTTAGCGATTAAAGAGAATGAATTATATTAGAAGGTCAGCGGCTTGGTTAAGAAACTGAAAGTAAAATCAGAAGCTGATAAGACAGCTAAGAAGACAAAGGCAGAAGTTAGTAAGACTCCAAAGGT
>JBFHIK010000471.1:0-2065 GCA_041596555.1 Methanosarcina sp. | reverse complement strand
TATCTTTTATATTATTCAAAAAGAGAGTTTTTTCCCTTAATTTTCAGAACACAAAAGACAACCTATGAAAAAAATTTATCAAGACTTTCCTGCATCTTTTGTATGTCTTTTTTTCATCATCAGTGCCGTCATTATATGCTCAAGAAGAATAGATATTATTGTCAATCCTCAGCTCTGGGCTGAAGACGGAGCCATCTGGTTATCAACAATATATAATCAAGGGTTCTGGGTAGGATTTTGGGATCCTCAAAACGGCTACTATCAAACTATTTCACGCTGTTCTTATGGCCTTGGTCTGTTATTCGGTTTACAACATGCGCCTCTTGTCGCGACTGTTATTGCCATTACTATAAGATGTTCCATTGTCACCTTCTGGATGTCAAAACGATTCGATTTCATCGATATAAAATATAGAGTTTTACTGACCTTCTATTTTCTTCTTATGCCAAATATAGACGAAGGATATGTAAACATTACGAATGCACACTGGTATCTATCCCTTTATTTAATGTCAGTACTTCTTGCAAAACAAGCATCCTCCTTTGCAGGGAAGTTTCATGATATATCAGTATTGCTCTTCAGTGCATTAAGCGGACCTTTTGTTGTTTTTATTATCCCATGCCTTGCAATAAAGAGGTATTATGAAAGGGGTGGAATCGCAGCAAGTCTGAAGAAAGTGAACCTATTTGACATAATAATGGTGCTCTGTTTCTGTGTGCAGTTTATTGCAATTCTAATCACTTCTGCAGGAACTCGATCTGCAGCGCCATTGGGTGCTTCCATCTTTGGATTGTTTGAAATTTTACAAAATAGAGTTTTCCTCGGCAGTTTTTTCGACCTGTCTCTCGTCTTAAGTTGGGAACCTGGACAGGTTGCCACAATAATATTTGTCCTCTCAAACCTGGCTGCTATTTTATATTTCGCTTTTGCTGGAAGTTGGAGAGTGAAAATATCCATTATTTTTCCCGTGCTTATGCTCTCTTTTGCTCTAGCAAAACCTATGATCAGTAACACACAACCTCAATGGCCACCTATGATAAACACTGCGGGAGGCGGACGTTATTTCTACGTCCCTGATATATTTTATTTTGCTTTTCTTCTCCTGGTAGTAAGCAATTTGAGAAATTCCAAAAAAATAGAAAATTTCATTTTGCTTTCTGTTACTGTAATTTTTTTATATATTTTCCCAAATTACTTTTTTATCTATCCTCATCCGAATTTCCATTATAAAGAACAAATAATTCAATTTGAAAAGTTACCATCTGGAGAAAAAATGGATATAGCAATAACCCCACCAGGGTGGTATATGCACTTAATAAAAAAATAATCAATACTAAAGGGTACCTTGAATAATCTTGTATTTCGTTCATATTTGAGGCACAGGAGGAAATTTACCGCAGGTATATTAGTACCTTAACAATTATTCGAGGGACCCTCTATCTATGATAGAGCTGATTTTGGCAGCCGCATTTTTGATTCCTCTTAAAAAAAAGTCGGATTTCGACCTCGTCCGGCCATCAGAGCAAACTCCACGACATTTTTCTGTGAGGAAACACGGGCATGAAAATCCTCCAACGGATTTCACAATTACGAACAGAAGAAAACTACTCTTTCGGTTGAGAGGGTTGTCAAGAAGAACACCTCAACCGTTACAATATCACCCTCGAATATACAGACACTCACACCCCAGGTAATTTATAAACTGGAATGACTCATGAAAATACGACTGCCCCATCACCGTTCCCCGCAACTATGCTGCGGATCCGTCTCCTGGCCTCGACCTAAAGGATTTCTTGCGCTGCGCCTCACCCGACGCTTCCTTCAATTTATTAATCTTTTCCCTTCTCGTAAGACAGTCCTCGACGCCCAGCAAAAGGAGCTCGAACTGCTGCTCGAAAAGACCCCTCTTTTTGATGCCGACTTTTACCGCCAACAACTCGGCGACAGCACCGCATCACCCAAAAAGCTTCTCCGTCACTACATTCGCCACGGGGTCCTCTGCGGACTTAACCCAAATCCTTTTTTCTTTACCTCCTGGTATCTTGCCAAATATCCGAAAGCAGCC
>JBFHIK010000470.1:0-2066 GCA_041596555.1 Methanosarcina sp. | reverse complement strand
CTTCGACAAACAGGTTTACCGATGAGAATTAGATTCTCAGAATCTGATTCTCAAATGAAGTAAATACTCGAAGGAAGCCTCTTCCTCAGCAGGCGTTAGCCTGACAGGGAGGGGTAGTTCACAATGCAGATAACCAGCAGGTAAGGAGTGAAAGGTTCATTAATATAAATACCCGGGAACCGAGCGGGTATAGAATAATTATAGGTACAGAATTTCATAAAAAATGGAATTGCTGGAAAATCCAGCAGAATTGACGGTCTCTTATCTTATTTTATTGCCCCTGGGAAGATTCCATTACATTGCCTTCTTCATCAATAATTTTCATTTTGCCGTCTTTCATACTCATCTCGGAAATTATTTCTCCTGACGCGTCATAAGCAGTCCAGAAATAGGTTTCTCCATCTTCAGACCACAAATATTCAATTTTGGAGAAGTCCTCGTCTTCAATGTCTGTTTCAAAAACAGCTTTGCACATCGGGATTCCATCGATAGTTTCGGTTCCTATGATCTTCATTGTGACTTCTTCGCCTGTCTGGGGGTTTGTTGACTTCCAGGAAGAACCTGCAGAACACCAGTCGCTGGAGTCTCCGGTGGATACCATTTCTACTTTAACTTCTTCTTCTCCAGCGTCCTCAGCAGAACCCTCTTCTTCGTTGTCTTCAACCGACTCTTCAGGGACATTCATGTCCTCTTCGTTGTTTTCACTGCACCCTGAGGAAGCAGCAAAAATGGTACACATGAGTATTAAAAGTACTGCAAACCACTTATTCAACATAACTCCTATTCCTCCTCGATTAATTTCAAACCTTAAATAGCATTTATTTTATTTATGTATGTTTATTTCGATTTTCTCTGAAAGAAAAGGCTTCTTTTCCATCCGAATAAAATAAATTAATGCCCAAAGAAAAGAATCTTCCTTATTTCGAAGCTGGTTTCCGACTGCTTAATTTATATTTTCAGAAGAATTTATATAGTATCTGGTGAAGATGAAAAAAGCCGGAACTACAGAAAAAATAGTTATTTTGAGGAACATCTAAAATGCAAGGCACGCAAATTACGCCGGAAATAAAAGCTTTTCTTATTTCAATAGGTTCCGTTTCTGTGGATCCTTCGCTTATTCCAAGGGCGCGAGGTTCTACTGCAGGTCCAGGGGCAGGTACCAGCTCCGTCTTTTTCAGGTCCGGGAAAAAGCGAGTCCGACTCAGCGTAAGTAAGAACTCTCCGCTTTCCATTGAAGCAGCAGGAGCTGACGGGACAGTAGCGCTTTTACATGAAGGAAAAGAACTTGCCAGGGGCAAACTTGAGCCTGCCCCTGCTCACTGCCCTGAGCAGGCTTTCATCACGCTCTGTGAGAGGTGCATCTTTGATTGCAAATACTGTCCTGTGCCCAAACTTCAGGGGCATGTTAAGAGCGAAGAGGAAGTCCTGAGCATAGTGGATGAGGTCATGAGGGCAGGAACCCTCAAAGCCATCTCTCTTACTTCAGGAGTCGAAACCTCAGTAGAAGGGGAAGTTGAGAGGGTGCTTAAACTGCTTCCCGCCCTCAGAAAATACAATGTTCCCATAGGAGTTTCGGTGTATCCGACAGAGGGCTGTTCCCGCAAATTCTATGATGCCGGAGTTGCCGAAGTCAAATACAATGTTGAAACCATGGACAGAGAGATTTTCCAGAAAGTCTGTGGAGACCTTTCCATTGACTACATTCTGGACAGGCTTAAAGAAGCTGTAGAAATTTTCGGAAAAAACAGGGTATTTAGCAACTTTATAATCGGGCTTGGTGAGAGCGACGCTTCTGTCCGGGAAGGAGTCGAGACCCTTGCAAAGATTGGGGTAATTCCTGTCCTTCGTCCGGTAAACCCTCATCCCCTCAGGGCTGGAGACTGTTTTACCGAACGGCCGTCTCCTGAGCGCCTTTTAAAGCTTGCGAAAATGGAAGGCGAAGTCCTGAAGAAGTATGGGCTTGATCCAGGGCTTGCAAAGACAATGTGCCTGAAATGCACAGGTTGTGACCTTGTTCCATTTGTAGACTTCTGATTCAGGCATAACTTTTGATTCAGGCATAACTT
>JBFHIK010000469.1:0-2069 GCA_041596555.1 Methanosarcina sp. | reverse complement strand
GATGGCACTTATCCACAAATATTTTCATGAATTCTAAAAGTTCTTCAAGATGCTCCTGTTTAACGTTCCTTTCAGACTCTATATCCGTGCATACGCCGTCAAGGATTCTCAGCATGAGTTTGACAGCCCTGTGTTCTTCTATCAGGTCATCGGTTGGTTTCATTTTACGCTCCACGCTCTTTTAGTTATATATTCAACATCTAAATTCAACATCTGAATTTATTAAAATACCCGGAGGGTTGCGTTTTTTCTTCCAGCCTGTCATTTTTGATAGTTTGTATTTCTGAGGCTCAGGAATAGATAAATAATATGCATATAGATACAATATAACTAATATAATCCTAGATAAATATTAACAAAAAAGGCAATGGGGGTTTAGTTGGAATGAAAGAACACAAAGATCTGGAACACAAAGAGTTACTGGAAAGTATGAGTGAAAAGCTGGGTTTTACCCCGCATATTCTTGAAATCCTTGGCGAGCTTGACAGCGAATATCTGCATAAGTATAACAGGTGCAATAAGAAATTACTATCAGATGGGGCACTACCTGCAAAGGTCAAGATTCTGATAGCTCTTGCAGTCGTTGCATCCAAGCAGTGCGAAAGGTGTACTGTTGTACAGATGCAGAGTGCCCTCAAGAATGGCGCCACCAAAGAGGAAATAATGGAAGTTATGGATGTCATATTCATAACCTCAGGCGCGCCTGCCGTAGCAGCCTGCAGGGACGCACTGAAATTGCTCAAATAAGACTGTTTATCCAGCTCTCTTCGGAACCCGGGCAAAAGAAGCTGCAGAGGTTACAATACGCCCTGCCTGCCCGGTTCCACATTTAAACTCCTTCTTTTTTTGTTTCGGTTCATTCCCCGGTGTTATGGGCTTTCAGCTCTATCCCTATTAATTGAGAACGTTCCTCTTTCTTATGAATGAAAAATTATTATAACCTTCCCTCCAATTAACCTGCAGATGATCATAGGTGTAATGGGGCCCGAAGGCTCGTATTCTGAAAGGGCTGCAAAATTGTGGGCTCTGAAAAATGGTCTGATGGATGCAGAGTTTCGGTACTTCGCAGATATAGAGGACGCGTTCCTGGCTGCAGTTAAAGGAAAAGCAGACATCTCTGTAATCCCTGTAGAAAACTCCATAGAAGGTTCCGTAGGAGTCACCCTTGATCTCCTCCTTGACAACGAGGCCGTTATAATTGGAGAAATTGTCGTCAAAATAGAGCACTGCCTGCTCTCTAAAGGCGAGCCAGAGAAGATCCGTGTCATTCTATCCCACCCTCAGGGTCTCGCCCAGTGCAGGCATTTCCTGAAGAGGCATTTCCCTGAAGCGGAACTCAGGAGTACGGGCAGCACTTCCCACGCAGCCAGGCTGGCAGGGGAGTTTGAGGAAATGGCGGCAATAGCATCCCCTGAGGCTGCAGAGCGTTACGGGCTGAAAATCCTGCTCTCAAATATCCAGGACCGAAAGGAAAACCACACCCGTTTTATTGTTGTCCGGGCTGAAAATAAGATTTCATCGGAGCAGAACCGGGGAACTGCAGGCGTTGATGCAGGCATTGATACAGGCATTGATACAGGCATTGATACAGGCATTGAAGGGGAATTGAGCCTGGAGCCCTGCCGAAATGCAGAGCATGAGTTACATATTATATCCGAAACCGGGAGAGAAAAGGTCAGCCATTCGGCCTGCAAAACATCTCTTATCGTATACCTGGAAAAAGACCGGCCAGGGGCATTATACGAACTTCTGGGGGCTTTTGCAAAAAGGGGAATAAACCTTACAAAAATCGAGTCAAGACCCTCTAAAAAGGAACTCGGAGACTATTACTTCTACATCGACTTTGAAGGGCATACAAGCGATGCACTTATAAAAGATGCCTTAGAAGATATAAAATCAAAAGCTGGTACAAAGTCAAAAACTAAAACTAATATATTAAAGGTACTGGGTTCCTATCCGGCCTTCAATATTTCCGGATAATCAGGAGCCTTCAGGTTCGAAAAAGAAATCTGACACGGATATTTAGTACGAAGGCATTTACGGAAGGCATTTACGGAAGGCATTTACGG
>JBFHIK010000468.1:0-2080 GCA_041596555.1 Methanosarcina sp. | reverse complement strand
TTACTGAATATACGTATGGCGTTACGTATGGCATTTTATTCCTGGGAATCTATTATTTGGGAAGCTTTAATTGATGAATTTGGGAAGCTTTAATTGATGAGTTTGAAATCGTCTGGCCTCGGTTGTTTCTATATCCGGAGAGACTGTCTCCTATTAATGGTGAGGTCAGAGCACGCTAACAAGGTTAAGCTACACAGATATAGCTACACATATATATACTAATACTATTACCTGAAGTGCTTTTCCTTTATAAGGCACGAATATGTTGTTTACCGGGGCTCTAATGCGCCTGTCCACAACTGTTTTTCTGGCTAAAATAAACTGCATGTCTCAAGGAGTCAATTCTTTTCGGAATTCTTTTCTCCGGAGTTTTTCTCTCCAACAGCAATCAGTTTTGCTGCTTTCCGCTTTATTAGCCCTGTTGCGTTCAGGTGCGGCAAAACAACCACATCTTCGGCATTGACCTTATAGTTCTGGCTGTCTGCTCCTGTGAAGGTAGGCAGGTCCTTCAGTATTCGGACAACAACGTATTTTTCGTTTATATCATTTTTGCTTGACTCTGTCCCTGTGCCTTTCCCGTCTGCAGCTGCGGTTATTTCCCTGCCTGTCTTTGCTTCTGGATGAAGCCCTTCAGGCGCCTGTTTTGTTGCCCAAACACAGGGCCAGACCGCAACCTTCCCGGAATCAGGATAAAGAATGGGACCCAGAAGCTCTACTTTTGCAGCTTCTATTCCCTGAAGCACAATGTCATACACCATTTTCTCTGCAGGAAGAAGCTTTTCGATATCCTTTGAAATAGGTTTATCAGCGTGAGATTGGATCGTTGCCCTGGTAATGACCTTTCCTATCCTTTTCATAAAGATAGTCTCAAGGTCCGAAAGCGCCCTTTCATGCTCGTCATTGAGCATCTTTGATTCCGGAGAACGGGGATTATTAATCTTCCCTATCTCTTTCTCAAGCTCTCGGATGTATTTTTCAGCTTCCTGGTAAAAATCAGCCTGAATCGTTTTCAATGTCTGGTTTTTTTCCTTATACAGTGTCTGGCTGATTTCTTCGATGTCCATACTCCGCAACACCTCTACAAATTAGATATACGGCTGCATATTCCGGAACTTCCTGTATGCCTTCCTCTATTCTTAAATCCTTGCCCTTCAACTGTACTGAGAAAGGCTTTGAAACGGTTATCTTTGTTGGTTTATCGCTGAAGATAACTGCGTCATTGAGTGGGTCAAACCTTTCCAGTTCGGATAAAGCTAGCTTCTTAACCAGCATCCCGGACCCGCCGTGCAGGGACCCGGGCACGCGGATCAGGCGTTTGATGTCGGCAGTAACCGGCTCGTCAACACTGGCTCCGAACCTGTGCAGGAAATCTTCAACTGATTCCTGCATAAAATATGCGGCAATCTCCTTAAAATTTCTTACGTCGAAGTCCAGCCTTCCCCTCTCCAGAATGTCATTTAAGCCATTTTCGCTGTTCGTAATATTAATCAGCTTTTTTATTGTGGTTTCCCCAACTTTCTCATGCCTGCGGAGCTCGGGAAACATCTTTGTCCTGTACTTTTTTTCACATTCAGCCTTCATGTAGTCCGTAAGATAAAGCGCAATCCTTTTTCCCCACCCGGAATCGTATCCAACAAGCGTGCACTTCACAGGCACGTTCTTAATCCCTTTAAACGTTTTTGACCCCGTCCCGAAATCCCCATCCATTGCAACTTCCTTGAAAAAGTACTTGAAATCAACGTCCCTGCCGCTCACATAATTCACGATTTCTCTTCTCTCTGAACTCCCGAGCTTCAGGACTTTTGGATTCGTAACGTGTAAATGATATCCTCTCCCCCCGGAAAAGACCAGCTCAATTTCCTGTTCTAAAAACCCGAAATCATCTAAGAGAAAATCGATGAGTTTAAGAGTCTCTTTTTTCACAAGCTCAAGCATATCAGCATAATTATTCGGGGCATTTGGCAGGTGGTCTGCATCAAGATCAAAAATCAGTTCTGCCCCGAGCCAGTTTTTCTCATTCATCTTCCGCGCATCAGGATATTCATAATATGCAGTCGAATAGTAAACATGCGCAGGAGCC
>JBFHIK010000467.1:0-2107 GCA_041596555.1 Methanosarcina sp. | reverse complement strand
ATCTAAGCTTCCTGCATATCCAAAAAAGCTAATCATCAAGAAAGCATAAACTTATGTGATGGCCATGGCTGAAATGCCTGCAGGTGAAAAGTCAGTAGCTGATAAGTACAACCGAATCTCAACCGTCTATGAACTGATAGATTTGCCTCTGGAACTTCTCTTTTTCCGGAAATGGAGAAAAGAGGCACTTTCAGGCTTGCGCGGAAAAGTTCTGGAAGTCGGGGTGGGGACCGGCAGGAACCTGAAATTCTACCCTGCGGGCGCTCAGGTGACAGGAATCGACAACAGTGAAGGGATGCTTGAAATTGCCCGGGAAAAAGCTGGGGGCATGCAGAATATTACTCTTCTCCTTATGGATGCCGAGCACCTGAAATTTCCGGACAACAGCTTCGATTATGTGGTCACTACTTTTGTCCTCTGCACGATCCCTGATCCTGTGCAAGCCCTTAAGGAAATGAGGCGGGTTCTGAAACCATCGGGGGAGTTGATAGCCCTTGAGCACATGCACAGCAGTAACCCCCTTATTGCCCTGTTTGAGGACTTAATCAATCCGGTTTTATTTTTTCTGCTCGGAGACCATACGACCCGACATACTTTGAAGAATATAGAAGAAGCCGGCTTCATCATACTGGAGGCAAAAAAACTGGCATTTAAGGACGTTTTCAGGAAGATTCGAGCAAAACCGTAACGAACTATTTTACTATCTTATTGGCAATTGGGTTGCATAACTTATTTTGGAAATAAAAATTTGCTTCTCTTAATTTCTTTTTGAGTAACCGGCCAGTTTGTGGTTATGAATACAATCCTGAAAACCGTTAAATCACAAATTTCATTTTCTCTAAAATCAGTAAAAGACGGTTACTTAGCTTTTCCTGAGCTATTATCCTCTTTTTTAAATCCTCTCGCCCGGAAATATAACCTCGGATTCGGCAAATACGGTACACATGCTTGTTATGCTGGCTGGTTCTTTTGAAGCAAGAGCCAGAAGTCCCAGTTCTTCTATCGGCACTTAGTTATCGAAATCTGTTTAATTTAGGCTTGGAAAGAAGATCAGGGACTTGATGAAATATAAAGTGCTGATCATTGCTGAAGTTGGATCTCTCCCATTTGATGGGAAAGGAGCTCACTGTCTATTTCAGCTAATCTCCAGACGTTATGAAAAGAGCTCAACGATCCTGACATCAAACAAGTCATATGGAGAACGGGGAGAGATATTCCAGGAACAAGTAATAACAGCTGCTGTGCTGGATCACATACTCCATCATTCTACTACGATTAACACAAAAAGAGAGAGTTACAGGCTAAAGGAAAGGAAAAAACAGGGAATAAATGAGGAAATTTATACCGGCTAATGTGGGGAAAAGTAAACCGGCCTTGAAAATAACGAAGAGCCTATTTAAAGGGCTTGATAAGTATTAATTACATTATTTAAAATTGGATCTATATTTAGACGTCCTATAAAGCTTTTTTTATAAATTAAATATCCTTGAACTCTTTATATTGATAAGTAACTTTATATTTAATCACGTTCACTACAGGGATGTCAGCCGATAACGGTTGATGTCAGCCAATAACGGTTGATGAGATTATTTGAATGTAGCAGGACTTATACGTTGAACTGAGAAAACTGAAGCATTCTTTAAGCAGTCTATATAAAAGTAAGATTTGTTTGTGCTTTATTTTGAACCTCACTTGAACAAGTCCTGTGTAGAATAAATCCTTTCAATAAAATTGTATTAAATTGACAAGAATTAGGAGTAGGACATATGAAAAAACAAATATTTGATCGAACAAAAAAGCTCATGTGTATTTTTACGCTGGTCTTTTTTGTAATTTCATTGACAGCTGCGTCGGCAAGTGCACAGTCAACTGATATATGCAAAACTGATACCTGCAAAACTGATACCTGCAAAACTGATACCTGCAAAACTGATACCTGCAAAACTGATACATACAAAGTAGAGAAGGCAAAGTTAGATACAGAGAAAGCTAAGTTCGTAAAAGAAAAAGTCGTAATATTAAAAGAGAAGGCTGAGTTAGAAAAAGAAAAACAGAAGCTGGAATCACAGAAGAAGACTAAAACTGACAAAGAGTATCAGACCTGGCT
>JBFHIK010000466.1:0-2113 GCA_041596555.1 Methanosarcina sp. | reverse complement strand
GTTAAACATAGGGGTCCGGTACAGCAAAAAAGCTTCTTCCAGATAGTCAAGGTAGTTGCGGATAGTATCCTCGTTATTGATCCCACTCACTTTTTTCAGGGTATCAATTGAGTATTCCGATGCCATGTTAGAGATAAGGAAAACTGCAAGCCTCTTCAGCCCGTCGGGGTCCTGAATATTATGCCTGGCAATAACCCCTGTCTGCAGAGTTTCCTCAAAATACTTCCCGGAGAGCATGGAATTTCCATCTTTTATTACGCCGGGAAAGCCTCCGTTATCAAAATAATGCAGAAACAGGCACAGCATTTCATCGCATCGGGAAGGTGTGAGAAAGTTAGGCTTTGGGACCCTGAGCTTTCTCAGAGTTAGATATTCTTTAAAGGAAAATGGCAAAAGTTTGAGGACCCTGGTCCTGTCTGCAAAGAGCGAAGAAACTTCCTGACTCAGGAGAGTTGCGGAAGAAGAGGCTACAAAGACTCCTGCCCCTTTTCTGTTAAGCCTGTCAACCCAGCTCTCCCAGCCGGGGACATTATGGATCTCATCAAGGAAATAGTGGACAGCTACTTCTGCATCCGGACCTTCATCAAGTTCTTCATCAGGTTCGTCTTCATTTTCATTCTCTTTTGAGTAAACTTCAGTCGCTATTTTCTCAATTTCCTGAAAATCTTCAGGTCCTAATTCTTTAAATCTGCTGTCTTCAAAATTAATGTAAACCTTTGTACCCTGCAGAAGGCTTGCAACCTGCTTCAGGAAGGACGTTTTGCCTGCATGGAGTGGGCCGTAGATCAAATTGATCTCCCCCCCATCCAGACAGGGGGAAACTGGAATGTTACGCGGGATTATATCAAAAGGGCTCTGGAAAAAGGTTTTGTGGTCAAGAACCAGAGGTAGAAGTTCGAGTCTTTGCATGTGATCACGATACTTTAGGATGCAAAACTATATAGTTTTTCTGGCACAGACCTTCTCTTCTGAAAAAAACTGAATAATTACTGCTTCTTAAAAAGGAGAAAATAAAGTATTATTTTTAATTTAACGGGTGCAGTCATGTGATTTCAGTAAACATATGCTGGAAAATTCGTTTTTGGCTTCAAAAAAATCTAAATTACCCCAGATAAAACAAAAATACTCCAAATTATTGCTTATTTTTAAATTATCAGTCATATAAACGTTCTATTTTCAAATTATCAGTTTTATGAATGTTTCTCTGAAAAATAAATTTTAATTTCTGCCTTAAAGCTAAAGTAAGAAACCGGTGTCATTACAATAAAAAAGTAGATGTATAGAGATAAAAATAAAGATTTTTTAATAGAATAAATAACCAGACAAGGTTTATTGATGGCGATTAAGCTTAAATAAAATATGTTAAAAGTTGTTGTGAAAAAAACATATAGTTTTAGTAATTTTTCCAAAAACCTATCCGGAACCCTTAATCCTTTTTAGGCTCATAGATCGTTTTCTGTCTCCCACATCTTGTACACACAAAATACTTTTCTCTTACATTTGAATTATAGATACTCAAACCTCCACTTTTTTTCCATTTATGAAACCCTATAAAACACAAAATGCTCCGCTGTAGAGGTTTTCCGGAAACTCTGGATGGAGCCCTGTAAGCCAAGTAATCACTCCTGCATTATCAATGAAACTCTAATTAATGAAACTCTAATTAATGGAACTCTATTACCTGAAAATTCAAACCCTTGCATGAAAAATTGCCTTTGTAGAAATCCTTACCAATTGCGGTTTTTTATAATTTTTTCGTTATCATTCAGATTTATTTTGCTTTATAATAAGTATTCCAGTTTATTTGGAAGAATGGACAACTTATGCTATCCACAACCCGCGTTGATATTTTTGTTCAATTTTCAACTTTTTCTTGATTTTCTACATCCAAATACAATTCAGCATACCCACAATCTAAACAAACATGCACTTTAAATTCGCGCATAGGGCCGGTGAAATAGCATTCGCTATCAGATTCATAACCGATACGTTCTCCAATTATATGACCTGCATCGAGATTTTCGCTACCACATTTTGGACATTTTCCCTTTTTCATTTTGTATTCCCCCACTTCATCATTGAGATTCTATCTTCGTTTTTCGTAAAAATACTC
>JBFHIK010000465.1:0-2114 GCA_041596555.1 Methanosarcina sp. | reverse complement strand
TCAGGACTAAATCCGGAGAGCACTTTATCTTTTTTAACGCTTTCCATGACTTTATTCTTTAGGTCCCGATATTAAAAATAGTTAGTCTGGTAGGGGAAAGGTAAGGAGTTGAACCCTTTCCCCTGCCGTGGAGGTTGTGTTGTTTGTACTCACCCTGGGAAATATGCCAGAACCCGGGGTGGGTTTTTTATTCATATGATATATATTACGTAAGAGATGTATATAACTCTTATCCTTTCATAACAATGTTAGACTGTTTTGATTTAATTGTTCGGATGCCTTTTCAGCTAAACGAACGCATAATATATAGATAAAAATTTATGACTACATAAAATCGTTAATATTAAAAATTAAGTCATTATCCCACTTTAAAATTAATTGGCAATCTTTTATCCAGACATTATCAGATCTTTTTTTCATCTACCTGAACCTCAGTAGAAGATTATTATAAAGTTTCATTTCGCAGCAAAAAAGTAAAAGCAAAATCAGGAATACTCGGCACACCCCTGGCAAAACCTGGGAATCAAGTTCAGGGAATACTTTTTCCCGTCAACATTAAGTTCTCCGTTGACCTTCATTTATTTCCCGCGCCCTGCCGCGGCATTTCCACTATACACAGAGAGAAAAGATTGCTTCAAACACCAGCCCGCCGACCTACCCAAAAGACTAAACATAAAACTACGCAAAAGAAGCTCTAAAAAATAAAGTCTGGATTAAGCTCCTTTCACATCATTCTTATCCCAGGCAGGCAGTTCCTGCTCAGTGAAGAGAACCTGGTTTCATTTTTTTGGCTTTTTCCTCAAGTTCTTCCTTGCTTTCCTGAGCTTTCTTCTGAATTTCTCCCTTTGCTTCTTCGGATTTCTCCTGCATCTGCCCTTTCAGTTCCTCAGATTTTTCTTCTGCGTGCCCTTTAAGTCCTTTTTTAAGTTTATCTCCGATTCCAAGTCCCATATAACCACTCCTTTATCACTGGAAATCTCGTCGATCCAATTACAGAAGTCTAAAAAGAAATAATTAGACCAATATAAAAAATAAGTTATACAAATATAGCTTTTTGGAAACTATTTTACTGAATACAGATCCTGAAAAGAGATACTCTCCGTATACTCATTCGTCAACTCCAGAATGTTCAGGGTAAAGCAGAAATTCAGGGAAAGTAAATAAGGACTATAAATACCCTGAACCCGAAGCAACCGTATTAGTCGTCTTTACGGGTTTTTCCCGCGCAGTGGCGCAGCTTTTCCATGACACAAAGTAAAAAGATAAAATGTGATTGCCTGACCCCTTCCGAAGAATATAACTGTTCTATTATATTTTCACTCCAACCCCCCTCAAATACTCAGATTGCACCGCTTCTTTTCAATCAACTCAGTTTTTAAAAGGCGTAGCGTTGAAAACTCAGATATTGCCTTAATTGATGCAAAAAAGAGAAATACTATTCAATTTGATAGTTAGTATAAGAGACCCGATATAAAATCCAATATAAAATTGGGGGATTATCATGGATAAAATCTATAATTTAAGAGCGAAGAAAGTTGGATCAAATCTTGACCAATTTAATGAAAATCCAGATAAAGCTTCTGATACCGGCACGGTTTTTTCTGAAGAAGTGGGAGGCGTTCATCACCGCCGGGCAGATCTCAGGAAAATTTTGGATTATTTAGGATTATTGTTTTCAATGTTAGCAGATTCCTTCAACGGGAAATACCCGGTTCCGAAGAAAACAGTACTGGTGATAACATTTGCTCTCCTGTATCTCATAAGTCCGGTTGACTTCTCTCCGGATATTATTCCTTTGCTTGGTTTTGTGGATGATGTCACTGTGCTTGCTTTTGCATTTAGCCTTATTAAAGATGACCTGGAAAATTATAGAGCCTGGAAAACGAGTTACTGATAGTGAGTTTATTGATAGTGAGTTTATTGATACTAACCATTTATTATGGTTGAAATAGCGCATGATATCGTATGGCAGATATAGACCGCATACTCACTGATGAAGAGAGAAAGCTCGTAGATGAAAGTTATGAGCACCAGAAAAAAGGAACATTGACGCCCCTTTCAGAGTTCAAGAAAGAAATGGGACTCTAAAATTAAAAAAAACTTTTTATGTTATT
>JBFHIK010000464.1:0-2114 GCA_041596555.1 Methanosarcina sp. | reverse complement strand
GGCAGTTCCCCAATAAATATGAGCTCGTTTCCGACCTGGAACTGAATGCTGGGACAACCCCTGCAGAACTTGGCGGCATGTTTTACTACAAACTTCCCTTGTTTGGAAAACCTTATGTTGCTGTTGAAAATGATGCTACCCAGCTTGCAGATCTTGTTATAAGCCAGAGTGGCAGTGAGAAAAAAGAGCTTAAAGCCGGCGATGTCTGGGACATCGGAAAAGGTTACTCTATGACTGTGAACCAGGTTGACGTTGAAGGGAATAAGGTCTGGTTCTCCTTATCTAAAGACGGAGAAGAACTGGAGTCCGGGATTGTGAATGCAGATGGGACTGTAGAAAGTCAGACCTTTACGGCAACTGCAGATTTCGGAGACGGAAAAGACCAGCTTTACTTCATTACTTATGTGGACTCCGTTTTTGTGAGTGCTGTTGATTCCTTTGCAGTCTTTAAATATACCTGGCTTATTGACAAAGATGATCTGCTGCTCATTAAAAATGGGGATGAATACCAGGGTTTTGAAGTAAAAGAAGCTTCTGAAAACGGTATTGTCCTTAAAAATTCCGATTCAATTACCTTGAACCTTGATAAGGATAAAAAGAATTATTTTACCGATTCCTGGTACTTCCAGACCTCAGATGAGGGAAAAGGAAGCACCTCTCCTGCTGGATACATTATTTTGCCTGCAAAAGAACTGAGCAAGCCTGGAAATTACACTTTGAGAGGTGTACCTCTTGACACAAATGCAACCTCTTCTGATGGTTTTTGCTGGAATGCAACCACTTTTAGTGGCTTTAACTATCCTGTAAACAAACACAATGGTTTTGTAGCTTCTGAGGGCTGGTGGGGAGAACGCCTTCAGTACATCGAAACCGATGGTCAGAACGAACTCGGGAAAAACAACCCCGGAAACCATGTTATAGGTGAAGGAGAACTTGTGTATTCTACAAGGCAGTTTCCCAATAAATATGAGCTCGTTTCCGACCTGGAACTGAATGCCGGGACAACCCCTGCAGAACTTGGCGGCATGTTTTACTACAAACTTCCCTGGTTTGGAAAACCTTATGTTGCTGTTGAAAATGATGCTACCCAGCTTGCAGGTCTTGTTATAAGCCAGAGTGGCAGTGAGAAAAAAGAGCTTAAAGCCGGCGATGTCTGGGACCTCGGAAAAGGTTACTCTATGACTGTGAACCAGGTTGACGTCGAAGGGAATAAGGTCTGGTTCTCCTTATCTAAAGACGGAGAAGAACTGGAGTCCGGGATTGTGGAAGCAGACGGGACTGTAGAAAGTCAGACCTTTACGGCAACTGCAGATTTCGGAGACGGAAAAGACCAGCTCTACTTCATTACCTATGTGGACTCCGTTTTTGTGAGTTCATCGGATTCTTTTGCTGTCTTCAAGTATACCTGGCTTATTGACAAAGATAACATTCTGGTTATTGAAAAAGGAGACGAATATCAGGGTTTTGAGGTAAAAGAAGCTTCTGAAAACGGCATTGTCCTCAAAAATTTAAATTCAATCACCCTTAATCTGGATAAGGACAAAAAGAATTACTTTTCCGACTCCTGGTATTTCCAGACCTCAGATGAGGGAAAGGGCAGTACCTCTCCGAACGGATACGTTATTTATCCTGCAATGGATGTTGTTATTGAAGCTGAAAAAGCCTCTGAATCCGCAGATAATTCTACAGAAGAGACTAAAGTAGCAGATGCGGCTCCGGGTTCAAACGAGTCTGAAAACATTTCCTCTGATTACAGGGCAGCTCCTTCATCCTCTTCCGAAATTGCGGGCTCTGAAGATAAAGAGAGTTTCCCTGAGGAAGCCACAGAGGAAAGCCCCGTAAAACTTCCGGGTTTTGGACTAATTTCCGGGATTATCGGGGTTATGATATGTCTGGTGCTTAGGAGAAAGAGTTAACCTGTTATTATTTGTGAGAAATTGAGAGTTATTCTCCTGGAGTTTTGTTCTCTTTGAGAATTATCTCTCCCGAATTTCGCTTCGGCACCCGAATTTCGCTTCGGCACCCGAATTGCGATTCGGGAGCCCGCGGTCCTTTTCGCTGCGCTCAAGAGGACTATTTTATGGGTTATAGTAGTGATCTTCGCTGCGCTCAAG
>JBFHIK010000463.1:0-2143 GCA_041596555.1 Methanosarcina sp. | reverse complement strand
GAGTAACGGTCGAGGGCTCTAAGATGTACAGCCAGGATGTCGGGCTTTTCCCTGAGAGCTTGTAAAGCATACTCTGTTATCCGGCGGTCATAATCAAGTATGTCTTCGGAGTTCGAAACCCCATAGAAGTCTTTTATTCTGCCCCTGAAACTCTCGGCTCCTTCGGTCTCGATTACAGCCGAAGCTTTCATTCCTGCCCTGTAAGCCCATTCCATGATGCTTTTGAGCTTTGGATTTTCAGAGTCCTTTGCGGTCTCAGCATAGATGTCCGCGGTTGAGTAGATTTTATGCTCCTCTGGAAGGTAGCCTGTAAAGATTGAAGCAATTGCAGGAGACGTAATATTTGCCGGAGACCTGCACTTTAACAGGAGCCCTTTTTCTGCAAGCTCATGCAGGTTTTTCATTACCGGGGAGAAGTGCCAGTAGAGAGAATAACCAAGGCTGTCAACTACAATAATAACTGCTCTTTTACAGCCTCTCTCTTTCGCATATTCTTCTATTTCAGGAATCACCCTTCCCGAAGGTGGGACCATCGGAATTTTCAGCAACCTCGAGATCGTAGGGGCAATGTCAATGGTACTGCATTCAAGAACTTTCATAGAGTCTCCAGTCTATCTATTTGGCAGGGCAGTTTATATGTGTTTCTGGCAATACCTATTTTAGACCAGTTTATTTTCAAACTTCTGCTCCGTAGCTTCGGAGGTTTTTCTAAAATTGTTGCAACTCCCGGTTATTAACACCTTTTTTTAAAAGATGCAGGAATAAATTATTCTGAATAGGGGACAAATAAGTTTCAGGACGAGGAAGAATGGGCAAAGAAAATGAAGAACTTGCTGAAAAAGAACTTGCTGAAGAAGAACTTGCTGAAAAAGAACTTGCTGAAAAAGAGCTTGCTGAAGAAGAGCTTGCTGAAGAAAAATTCCCTGGACAGGAAGAAGAATTCTCCGAGCTGATCAAATATACCCTTCCTGGCTATGTTATAGGGCTTCTGGCAGGATTTTTTCTGGATTCTCAGGGCTACCAGAAGAGTCCCATAGGGCAGTGGCTTGTCAGGACCCTTGCCGGAGAAGGAGAAAGTATATTCGAAGGGGTCTTTTCCATCCGCCAGCGCTTCCGGAAGGCTGGAGGGAGTATGGCAGAAGCCTATGGTTGGGGGAAACTTTTCGGGATTGCCATTCCCTGGATCATAGACCTGGGAAGTCGGCTTGCTGGAGTCGATGTTTACGGCATCGAGGGTTTTTACATCCCCTACTTCTATGCCCTCAGTGATCAGATAGGGGCCAATATCTCAGGCATGCTCTTCCTCAAACGTACTGAAGGGTCGTGGAAAGCCGGATTTTCCAGATATATCCGCCATCCGGTCATGCTGGCTAGCCTTTTTGTAATCATAATTGTCCCTATCGGTTTGCTTGGAGCAAGAGTTATGGGTTTCAGCCCGACAACACAGACCTATACCGCCCTTGAGACAATTGCTGCAAATCTCTGCTGGATCCCGCCGCTTGCTGGATGGTTGAATGAGAAGTATCGCTGAATTTCTGGAAAAACCAGCAGTAATGGCCAAAAGCTATTTATTGTTTTGCGGATACATATGTAGTATAACCACTACATATGGTGTAAATAACGATCTTTAAAGCATATATTAACAAAAAAAACAAAAAGTAAAAATTGAAGGTGAAATAGAATGAAGAAAAGTATAATAGCAATTCTCCTGGCCACACTGCTGATAGGTACATTCGGAGCAGCAGTTGTCAGTGCAGTATCTTCAGATGATACACGAGCAAACTACGGTCCCGGGTTCATGCATAGATGGGCAGCCAGATCTACAGACTCTGGTACAGGCAACTTCGCTGCTTGCCCTTACTATAATGCAGATGGACCCGTAGAACTCAAAGTCAAGACAGTAGATGAGGCTTTTAAAATCGCAGAGGATGAGATTGATGCCGACATCTCCAAAGACAACATATATCAGATGAACCGCTGGTGGATTGTCTCCTATGAGGACGAAGACGGAGTCTACACGCAGGCAAGAATCGATGCAGTAACTGGTGATGTGTTTACCGGATACGACGTTCCTGCAGGAGCTCAGACCGGCGGAAGGTTTGCCCGTGGTTCCGGATACGGTCGCGGGAACGGATACTGCATG
>JBFHIK010000462.1:0-2147 GCA_041596555.1 Methanosarcina sp. | reverse complement strand
GTTTCCATACTCGCTCACATTGGCAAAGGCATAGAAGGCCCCGTCTGGCTTCTTGCACTCAAGCCCTATTTTATTCAGCCCGTCAATGAGGATATCCCTGCGCATCTTAAAGCGGTCAACCATTGCTTTGACCCCGTCCTGAGGGCCCTGAAGGGCTTCAAGCCCACCGTACTGAACAAATGTAGTGGCGCTGCTTACGGAATGGGACTGGATCTTCTGTAGAAGCTTAAAGATCTCAGGGGGAGCGGTAAGGTATCCAAGCCTCCAACCAGTCATTGCGTATGCCTTGGAAAAACCATTTACAGTGATGGTTCTTTCCTGCATTCCGTCAAAGCTGCCAATACTGATGTGTTCCCGGTCATAGATGATTTTCTCATAGATCTCATCTGAAACTACCAGAAGGTCGTGGTCAATTGCGAGATCGGCAATGCACTGAAGGGTCTTTTTCCCGAATACCCCGCCTGTTGGATTGCCAGGGCTGTTTACAACAATGAGCTTTGTCTTGCTGTTTATGTAATCTGCAAAATTGTCCGGCAGGAAACCTTTTTCAGGAACTGTAGGTACCCAGACAGTCTCTGCTCCTGCAAAACGGATACAGGCGTCATAAGTTACCCAGGCCGGGTCAAAGAGGAGGGCCTGATCCCCGTCGTCGAGGGCTCCCATCATTATTTCGAAAATCCCCTGCTTTGCGCCCGGGGTGACCAGCACATCTTTTTCGGTCACATCCAGATGATTTTCATTCCTCAGTTTTTCGGCAATGGCTGCCCTTAGCTCTGGAACGCCTCCAGAAGGTGCGTAGTGGGTTTTTCCCTCATACATAGCCTTTGCTGCAGCATCGCAGATGTTTTTAGGGGTGTCGAAATCAGGTTCGCCAAGGCTAAAATTGATAACGTCTGTACCCTCTTTAATCATTCTTGTTGCAATGTTGGAGATCCGGATCGTTGCGGATTCTTCTACACGCTTGAGCCTTGCGGATGTCATAGAAATTGTCCTGGTTTTTTACATGTTTGCTAGCTTATTAACACATCAAGGAGCTTCACAGCCGCCTAACCAGCTTTACTGCAGCTTCTACTGCCCTTTTAGCATAGTCTACACGTTCATGAGCAGCCATCCTGGTCATACCCGGACCCGGGATTCCGAGAGTTACTGGCTTGTTGAACTCAAGAGAAAGATCCATGATCTTCCTTGCAGCATGCTGCATAACCACCTGGTCGTGGTCAGTCTCACCTTCGATTACCGACCCAATGGTTACCACTGCGTCAATGTCCTCCCTCTGGCAGAGCTTCTTGATTGCAAGAGGCATGTCAAAGACTCCGGGCACGAGAATGGTCTCTTTAACTGTTGCCCCCAGGAATTCCGCATGCTCTCTTCCAAGCAGCTCCATCTGGTAGGTCAGATCCCTGTTAAATTCAGCTACAACAAATCCTAGGCTGATAGTCATCTATTAAGGTCTCCAGTCTTGTTTTTAACTTAAAATCACTTCACATTCTCAAAGGACCTGCGTCCTCAAAACCCTGCCTCTGACCGGTACCGGCTTCCTTGACCAGTTTTTCCGGCTTGAAGAGCAGTTTTATCACGTTTAAGGCGTGTTCTCGGGTCCGCCTGTCCATGAGAAAAGCAAGTTCTTTCTCATCTTTTCCTTCATCCTCATGGACAAAGACCTCGATAATATGTATATTGGTCATGAGCTGAGCTGTGATAAGGCCCTGAGAAGCTTCATGAGCGCACATTTTATCTTTTTGCTGAGCACCAGGCATTCCAAGGGCCATTACGATATCGCAGCCTTCTTCTTCGATAAGCTTTTTGGCTGCTACCGGAAGGTCCTTTATCCCGGGCACGGTTACCCTTTTAATCTGCACGGATACGTTTTTTTGTATCTCGTCGATTGCTGCACGCCCCATATTATAGCGCGCAAACGTGGTATCTGCAATTCCTATTGTGGGCATGTGAATCCGATCGAAATTTAATGGTTAATGTTCTTCTTGTTTTCCTGAAACGTTTATAAACTTTGGTTATGAAAGATTTTTTAAAATCTCTCATGCCCTGTCAATAACGCGTGTTGCGGCTTCCGTACCTGCTCCCATGCTGTCAATGTAACCCCGCGTCTTCAGCACGATTTCCAGCTGCTGGATAGTGGAGAGAACCTC
>JBFHIK010000461.1:0-2158 GCA_041596555.1 Methanosarcina sp. | reverse complement strand
ATTCTCAGGTTCTTCTAATTCTCAGGTTCTACTAATTCTCAGGTTCTTCTGCTTGACCAAAACCCCATTCTACACTTATGCATTCTCATGCAGTGCAGATGCAGGGCTTTTGCCTGCAGGCAGGACAGACACCGGATTACTTTTTAATCCAGGCTGAAAACGGTCTGACTGGACAGGTGCACCATCCTTCATTTTTTCCCGCATTCAGAGTCTTACAGGGATTTCCCGCTCTTTCAGGTACTCTTTTACTTCCCGTATTGAATATTCACTGAAGTGGAAAATGCTTGCTGCAAGGGCTGCATCGGCTTTTCCTTTGGAAAACCCTTCGTAGATATGTTGCGGGTTTCCGACTCCGCCAGAGGCGATGATTGGGACATCCAGTTCTTCGGAGAGCTTTCTTGTAATGGGGAGATCGTAGCCAGCGCAGGTCCCGTCTCTGTCCATACTTGTAAGCAGGATTTCTCCTGAACCCAGTTCTTCTGCTCTTCTTGCCCACTGCACGGCATCAATCCCTGTATTTTCCCTGCCTCCGTAAATTACCACTTCATACCAGGCGGGGGTCCCGTCTTCAAGTTCCAGGATGGTTTTGCCGGGATTGTTCTTTATGTCTGTATTTCGCCTGCAGTCAATAGCAGTAACAATACACTGGGCTCCGAATATGTCAGAGGATTCTTTGATAAAATCAGGGTTTTTTATTGCCGAGGTATTGACTGAAACCTTATCAGCTCCAGCCCTGAGGATCTGGCGGATAGCGTTAATCGAATTTATCCCGCCTCCCACTGTGAGAGGGATAAAAACCTCATCTGCAGTCCTTTCGATCACATCGATCATGGTTCCTCTGCCGTGAGCTGAAGCTGTGATATCCAGGAAAACAAGTTCGTCTGCACCTTCTTCATTATAGCGCTTGGCGAGTTCCACAGGGTCTCCAGCCTCTTTCAGGTCAACAAACTCCACGCCCTTGACTACACAGCCGCCTGCCCTGTCAAGGGTCACATCAAGGCATGGTATGATTCTTTTGGTGAGCATCTAAGGGATAATGAAGTTAACTGTTATTAAAAGCTTATTGAAATTAAGCGGTAGAAATCTTGAGGGCAGCAGGCTGTCAGAATCAGCAGAGATGGAATAGCCAGTGACCCCTCATTAACTGGTTAATCCATTCCAGAGCCCGGGCAGGAGATCTTTCTTTTTTCTCTCCCTGCGCCGCAATAGGCATGGCCCTGCCGTCACCCAGATAAAAAGTGATCCAAAAGCCGGCACCGCAATTAATAGACATGGATTTTGAAGAAAGTAGCCCCGAGGTCGAGAGAATACATTCTTTTACCCCGAAAATCAGTCGGTCTGGCAGCCATTCATAAAAAGCATAAAAAACAGATTTGAAATGCCAAAACCCATCAAGTAGTCCTCTTTAGTTAATCTATCTTTAAAATCAATCAAGTAGTCCTCTTGAGCGCAGCGAAAAGGACCGCAGGCTCCCGAATCGCAACTCGGGCGGCAACTCGGGCGAGTCAGCCAAAAATATTCATCACACGTGCGCCTTCAAGTCTGGACATCTCTATTTCGGAACATTCCAGCACTTTCTTTTTAATTCTTATTGGGGCTCCCACTCTGAGGGCGAGGGCAATGCAGTCGCTTGGTCTTGCATCGAACTGCATTATGTTATTGTCCTTTCTTATCAGGAGGCGGGCATAATAGACTTTGTCTACCTTATCGTCTATCATTACACCCTCCACCTTTATTTCCATGCGGTCAAAAATATTAACCATGAGGTCATGAGCCATCGGGCGAGGTGGGGAGATATTTTTAAGCACGTTTCCTATTGAAAGGGCTTCCAGATGCCCAATATATATAGGAAGCATTTCACCTTTTAAATTTTCAAGAAGTACGACCGGGGTAGGGTCACTGAAAACATCGACTATATAGACATCTTTGACATGAATTTCTTCAAAATCCTCGTAATTATCGATGTCCATATCAAATAGTTAATTTAACATGTATTAATACCTTATTTAATTCTTTTAAGATTATTAAAAAAGATCGATTCTTTATGTTTTTGGTCCGGATTTTTCACGAACAAATAAGGCAGGATGTTTTTGACTTTAATCATGAGAGGAATGCCGTCAATTTTCTGGCATTCCTTTCATGTTTGGATTTTTCCACT
>JBFHIK010000460.1:0-2160 GCA_041596555.1 Methanosarcina sp. | reverse complement strand
GTCAGGTGGGGTCAGGTGGGGTCAGGTGGGGTCAGGTGGGGTCAGGTGGGGTCAGGTGGGGGCTGGAAAGGAGTGTCGGTAATGCAAGGCAGCAAACCACAGGAAGCTGGTATGCGTAATCAGAATCCATGGGCAAATAATTAAGCAAAAAGGGCTAATATAATAACAGAGGATGGGATAAATGGTTTCACAAACTGAAGAAAAAAAACCTTCAATAAAAGTCGTAAAAGACGGTCCGTATCTTGTCAAAGAGCTAAAGAACTTCAGGAACTCAAAAGGTGAATCTATTGAAACAAAGCCATTAATGGCCCTTTGCAGATGCGGAAAGTCAGAAAATAAACCCTTTTGCGATGGGGCGCATTCAAAGATAGGGTTTTCGGGAGAAAAGGAAGAAGACCGCACACCTGACAAAGTAAAGGATTACATAGGCAAGAAGATTACCATTCACTACAACAGAGGAATCTGCGTCCATGCCGAATCTTGCGTTAAAGGCGCATCTTCCGTTTTCAGGAAAGATAAAAAACCCTGGATCGATCCGGACGCTGCGGACCCTGAGGAAATTGAGAAAATAATAAGGAGCTGCCCGTCCGGAGCCCTGAGCTATTCCAGAGACGGGGTCCTGTATGAGGACTACCCTCGCCCTCCTGAAATTACTATTTGCAAGGACAGTTTCTATAAAGTTGTTGGGAATATCGAACTGGAAGACCCTGACGGCTCTGTCCCTCAATCAAAAGAGCACTACACTCTCTGCCGCTGCGGAGATTCAAAGAACAAGCCGTTTTGTGACGGGACGCACTGGCAGACCAAATTCAAAGACGAAAAGAACTGAGCACGCAGAAGGTAGATCAATTTGGAGGGGAAAAAGCGCCAGAAAAGCCTGGACCAAACCCTTTCTTTTTGAAAGCCTGCCTTGGAAGCAGGAAAGGTTCCTCGGAAGCAGCCACATATTTTATGGTAAAAAAGTAAAAAATAAATTGGCACAGGAGGATAAAATTTATCTCCCTTCCGCTAAAAATTGGAAAATCAGTTCTGGTTCGAAACATCAAACCAGACAGGGGTTTTGTCTTCAGGGTCGCAGTTATAGTTTATGGTTATTTCCTCATTTTTCCGGATCTCTTTTATACAGACGTATTTCAAAAGGCCGTTGTCGAAGTCTTTCTGGTATTTTGCATTTGGGGTATAAGAGTGGTTGTAAAGAGACCCATAGCCCAGAGCAATCGCTGCTGCTCTTGAATCTGTTCCCCATGCGAAGTAGTAGTTAAAAAGCTGGGTAAGCTCAAGAGTATTCACTTCTTCCGGAGGAAGAACGATCACGGGGCAGGTTTCTATTACTTCATCTTTTTTAAGATTTCTCTGTGCAAATACGCCTCTACCTTTTCCAGGTGCGTCTTTAACACTTACCAATGACATTTGATCAGGCTCCTGTATTTATTATAAATTGCCTGGAAACTATTGCATTATTTTGAGAAGGCAAGGAATTTATAAGTTTCCCTCCGAAAACTTTTATAGAGAGTACTTAGAAAATAGTTGAAAATATTCCAAACATTTTACCGATTTTTACAGGATTTCACTTAAAATTTTTCCAAAAGAAAATAATACAGGAGGAAATGAAATTAAGCCATTGAAGATGGTTTTATCAGATAAGGTCTGATTACTAAGAGTTCCAATAGTTACTCCCTTCCGAAAAACGGCTTTCATTGCCGTATTTTTAATGCCGGGTAAGGCAGGGAAGCTCAGGAGAGTCTTCACATAAAGGGAGGTCCTTTCCAGAAGGCAGTGTTTTTAACTGTCTCTTTTTCCCGAGAAACCTGTAATATCCAAACCCGACCAGGAAAATCGGATAAACGACCTCCCAGGTAAAACCGGAGACTAGAAAGCTCACGGATACGAGCGAAAGCGCCGAAAAGACCCATTTCCTCCAGCCGGTCTCAGTCTTCCAGTAGGCAACTATGATAAAGGCATAGAGGAAGACAAAGTTCTGGTTTACGAGCAGGATCATGGCTGAAACCGGGATTTTAAAAAAGTAGCTTCCTATAATCAGGATAATGGATAAAACATATAACCCTACGAGGCTGGACACAGGAATGTCCCTCTTTGAAAGCTTTCCGAAAACTGCCGGAAAAATGCCTGTCCTGCCTCCGGAATAGAGCAGGCGGCTTG
>JBFHIK010000459.1:0-2164 GCA_041596555.1 Methanosarcina sp. | reverse complement strand
TCACTGCTAAAATCAATCAAGTAGTCCTCTTGAGCGCAGCGAAAAGGACCGCGTACTCCCGAGGCGCAATTCGGGCGAGGCGCAATTCGGGTGCCGAAGCGAAACTCGGGCAGCTAAACTAACTACTTTATATCATAAATCATCTTTTGTCCGGGACTTCATCAGATCGATACTCGTTGCTGTTCCTACCATAATATCCTCTTCTTTTTCCAGAGCTTCGAGAATGCTTGAGATCAAAAGGTGGCTGATTGCCCTCCTTTTTCTGGGCTCTACAACATACCTTAACCGCATTTCGATCCAGTTCTCCTGCATTTTTATGAAGAGTTTTGTCTGCACATCATATGTTGTAATAAAGTATTTTTCTCCCAGGAGACGGAGCTCCGTCTGCGCCAGATCTTCGAACTCCCCTACGATTGGGCCTGCAGTTTTGAGGGCGATCTGTTCGGCTTTTTTCCAGTTGCTGCCATAGATTAACAGAATCCGGATTTCGTCCCAGATAAAGGAATAGTCCCTGGTATAATTTTTAATCGTCTGATTGAGGACAAAACTGTTAGGGATATGGAGAATCCTGCCAGTGTACTGGTCTGCGTCCACCCATTCCCGGATTTCCATAATTGTGGTGTTGAAACTCCCTATATCCAGCACATCACCTGTACTGTCTCCGACCTGGATCCTGTCTCCTGCTTTAAAGGGTCTGGATATGATTACGAGAATTCCTCCGGCTATGTTCCTCAGAAGGTCCTGAAGTGCAATTGCAACTCCGGCACTCAAAATCCCATAGGCAATAATCAGGGTGGTCGTTCTCTCAATCCAGATTGCAAAAAGGGAGGCAAAAACAAGTACTGTAACAAGGATAGATATCGTCTTTCGCAGAGTATATCTATCTTTGGAAGCCGAAACTCTTCTAAGGATGAGGTTTCCGGCAAGGGAATTTATTATAAGGGCTAGAAAAACTACAATTAAAGAGGTAAGAAGAGCATCCAATAGAGACCGATCCTCGAAGATATAAAAGTCCGTCAGATACCGGATGTATGCAATAAAAAGTATCAAAACCAGCAGGATTAAAGCATTCAGTCTCTGGAAAACCCTCATGTGATTAAATATGATGTTATTTATATATCAATATGCTCAGCCTTTTAAGCCAATTCAATTCAAAACCCGGCCTATGTGGTTGAATACTGAGCTTTAATTTGATAGAAACTGGTCAGTTCCAGCCGTGCAGGGGAGCTTGAAAGGCTTTTTCAAATTATAATAAATAACCCATCTTTTCCATAATACGACATGAATTACCATATTTTTTAATTACATTTAAATATAATAAATACAATTTATGTTTTTCATTCTTCATAAGAAATTATGGTAAAAGAGTAACAGAAGAGATTGTATGATTGAAAAGGAGGCAAAAAGGCACGAAATGAGGGAAGGTAATATGGACCTTTTCATAAGTGCTCTCAAGACCACGGTTCCTGTATTTCTTGGATACATACCCCTCGGAATGGCTTTTGGATTCCTGCTGGACGGTGCCGGCTACCACTGGATTTATGCTATTCTTATGAGCCTTCTTATTTATGCAGGATCAGGCCAGTTTCTGGCAGTAGCTTTACTTGCTGCAGGGGCTGGGCTTCCTGAGTTTGCTATAGCTACTCTGCTCCTGAACCTCAGGCACGCCTTTTACGGGCTGTCTCTGCTGGAAAAGTTTTCCGGGGTTGGGAAAGTCAAGCCTTACCTTATCTTTGCATTAACTGATGAGACCTATGCCCTTCTGACCACAACCGAAGTCCCGACAGGCGGGTCAAAGGCAAGGTTTTACTTCTACATTGCAGCCCTCGACCACCTTTACTGGATCACAGGGTCCGTACTCGGAGCAGGGCTAGGCTCTGTGCTGGACCTTAATCTTGAGGGCATGGCTTTTGTGCTGACTGCACTCTTTGTGGTGTTGACCATAGAGCAGTATTTCAATTCCAGCGTTCGATTCCCCTTCGTAGCCGCGGTGGGTGCAGGAGCCACTTCCCTTATACTCTTCAGCCCTGATAATATGCTGCTGATCTCAATCATTCTGGGAACTCTGATTTTGATTGGCAGAGAAAAACTGGGGCAAGGAAATATGCAGGGAAATATGCAGGGAAATATGCAGGGAAATATGCAGGGAAATATGCAGGGAAAT
>JBFHIK010000458.1:0-2166 GCA_041596555.1 Methanosarcina sp. | reverse complement strand
AATTATTTTTTGCTGGCTTTTATAAATTCCCGAAATATCGGGTGAGCCTTATTGGGTCTTGATTTAAATTCAGGATGGTATTGTACTCCTATAAAGAATTTATTTGAAGGCAGTTCCACAGCCTCTACCAGTCGCTCATCGGGAGATGTTCCCGAAAATACCATCCCTGCTTTTTCAAAATCCAGCCTGTATCTGTTATTAAATTCATATCTGTGACGATGTCTTTCTCCTGTTTCCTCAGCATCGTACGCTCTTTGCATTATGGTTCCTGATTTTATCCTGCATGGATATGACCCCAGTCTCATGGTTCCGCCTTTAAGGATTTCTCCATTCTGATCTGCCATGAAGTCTATTATCTTATGTTCGGCTTCCTCATCAAATTCCTTTGAATTAGCGGCTTCAAGGCAGAGTACATTTCTTGCAAATTCTATTGCAGCTATCTGCATTCCGAGGCAGATTCCAAAGTAGGGAATGTCCTTCTCTCTTGCATATCTGCAGGCAAGTATCTTGCCCTCGATACCTCTGTCTCCAAAACCACCTGGGACAAGAATACCATCCAGATGCCCCAGATGACTTTCGAGTCTTTCAGCCTGAGTCTGCCCGGGTTTTTCCTGCGAGTTTCTGGTGTCAATTTCCAGATCCTCGGCTTCAATCCACTTTATATCGACATTTGCATCATTTTCAATACCTGCATGCCTCAGCGCCTCTGCAACAGAAAGATAGGCATCCTGAAGTTTTACATATTTTCCTATCAGCCCTATGGTCACTGTGTCTTTGGCATTTTTTATCCTGTCACACATATCTTTCCAATTTTGGAGCTCGGCATTTCTTGGATCAATGCCCAGTTCTCTGCATACTATATTTGAAAAGTCCTGTTTTTCAAGCATGAGTGGCGCTTCATAAAGATTTGGTATGGTAATATTTTCAATTACACAGTCCGGCTTTACATTACAGAAAAGAGATATCTTCTGCTTTATGCCTTCCTCTATAGGTTCATCACTTCTTGTTACTATTATATTGGGGCTTATTCCGAGAGCTCTCAGTTCTTTTACAGAATGTTGTGTAGGTTTTGATTTGTGCTCGTTTGAACCTTTAAGATAGGGAACAAGGGTAACATGAACAAAGAGGCTGTTTTGCTGCCCTACTTCCAGTGAAATCTGTCTGATAGCTTCCAAAAATGGCTGACTCTCAATATCACCTATAGTCCCTCCAATTTCTGTTATGAGCACGTCTGCATTTTTTGTTTTTGATGCATTATATATGAAATTTTTTATCTCATTAGTTATATGAGGTATTACCTGTACCGTTTCTCCCAGGTAATCCCCTCTTCGTTCTCTGTTGAGGACATTCCAGTACACTTTTCCTGTGGTAAGATTGGAAAACTTATTGAGATCCTCATCTATGAATCGCTCATAGTGACCAAGGTCAAGGTCTGTTTCGGCTCCATCCTCGGTTACAAATACTTCTCCATGCTGATAAGGGCTCATGGTTCCCGGGTCTATGTTGATATAAGGGTCGAGTTTCTGGGCAGCTACCTTAAGTCCTCTTGATTTAAGAAGCCTTCCTAATGATGCTGCGGTTATTCCTTTACCGAGTCCTGAAACGACTCCTCCTGTTACAAATATATACTTCGTCACTTTATTCTCCAATCTAAATTTTTTAAATTTTATAAATATCCAGTATGTTCTTTGCCACCACTTTCCTGCTTATTCGCGTATCCATGGCCTGTTTTTCTATATACCGGTGGGCCTCAGGCTCTGTCATATTCATATGCTGTATAAGGGCGTGTTTTGCCCTGTCTATGAGTCTTATTTCTTCAATTTTCCCCTTAAGCTTTATATTTTCTTTCTGAAGATACTGCATTCGTTTTCTCATCGCTGAAAGCATTTTCATGGCTTGACAAAAAGCCTGTCTGGACAGAGGTTTTGAAATCACAAAAGCTCCAAATTTTTCTGCTCTGTAACTCACCTGTTCAGAAAGTTCATTTTTGACTATCAATGCAACTGCGCAACTTGTTTCTTCCGTCAGCTCTTCCGCAAGTTCCAGACCAAATTCATCTGACAGAGGACAGTTTATAATTATTATATCCAGATTATCCTCGGCCAGCTTTCTTTTTGCCTCTGAAGCACTGTTTGCGGTTATTATATTGGAATATGGGGTCGTTTT
>JBFHIK010000457.1:0-2169 GCA_041596555.1 Methanosarcina sp. | reverse complement strand
ACAGATCTAACATGAAGAAGTTTATTATAGAGAAAACGGACACCGCCAAAATGCTGTTCAAGCACCTGCTTTTGGTCCTGTACAACATAAATCCTATATAAACTTCCTTTTCTCATATTTATCAAGTATATATAGGCTTTGAACATATATTAGGTCAATAGTTATCGAAAAAGGCTAAATGTACGGAAGTTGATGGCATTCATCCCGCCACTAAAAGTAACGGGCATTCTGCCTTCGTTTTTCGTAAATAAAAAACATTTCGCCACAAAATAAGAAAATGTTAAAGGCAGAGAGATCAAAGAAGAATAGGGTAAAAAATGGGATAGAATCAAAAATGTGCAAGTTCAAAAACGGCGGGAAAAATGAGCAGAGAAGCGGCAGAAAAAAAAGGGAACACCGAAGAGAAAGAGGTAGAGGAAAATATGGATGAGAAGGGAAAAACAGGAGTCTTCCCGTCTCAAAAAGTTACCGAAGGTGTGGATGTCCTCCTCGGAGACCCAAAAAAAGCTGTGGTTAAGCTTTCTATTCCGATCATAGTCGCAATGTCCGTCCAGACTATCTACAGCCTGACCGATACCTTCTGGGTTGCAGGCCTGGGTGCGGATGCCCTTGCTGCGATCGGGTTTGCCTTTCCTTTTTTCGTTATTCAGATGGCACTTACAGGCGGGCTTGGGGTTGGGGGTGGAGCTGCGATTTCCCGCCGAATAGGAGCAAGGGATAAAGAGGGCGTGGATAACGTTGCAGTGCACACCTTTGTGATAATGTTCATCCTCACAGTCCTTCTTACCGCTCTCGCCCTTGCCTTTGTAAGAGACCTTTTCATGTACAGCGGAGCCGGGAGGACTACAGAACTCGGAGTTGCTTATTCAAGGATCATCTTTGCAGGCAGTTTTGTGTTCTTTTTTACGAACGTTGCAAACTCCATTCTCAGGAGTGAGGGGGACTCAAAGCGGGCCATGCAGTCCATGATCCTGGGCTCCGTCCTGAACATAGTGCTTGACCCGATTTTCATCTATACCCTGGAGCTTGGAGTCGCAGGAGCTGCTCTTGCGACTGTAATTTCTTTTGCCAGCTCGGGCCTGCTGATGTTCTACTGGTTTTTTGTCAAAAAGGACACATACGTTTCATTCAGGTTCCACTCTTTCAAATTCGACAGGACCATCATCCGGGACATCTTCAGGGTAGGCATTCCTTCATCGGTCGAGCAGGTCGCCCTGGCAATGACCGCCCTTCTCATGAACCTTATAATTGTCAATGTCAGCAGCACCGATGGGGTTGCAATCTACGCCACAGGCTGGAGAGTCGCAAGCATTGCGGTTGCTCCTTTAATTGGAATTTCAATTTCCGTGGTCTCGATTAGCGGGGCTGCCTTTGGGGAACTGAACTTTAAAAAAGCCCGACAAGCCCTTATTTATGCAACAGAAATAGGCTTTCTGGTAGAAGCTGCCATAGGCATTGCTGTATACATATTTGCCCCGCAGATTGCAGCCGTCTTTACCCAGGCTGAAACTGCCGCCCGTATCGCTCCGGAACTTACAAGGCTCCTGAAAATAATGGCAGTATTCTATCCGGCTGTTGCCTTCGGAATGCTCTCTTCATCTCTCTTCCAGGGTGCAGGAAAGGGCACAAGCGCCCTTATTGCCACCCTCCTGAGAAGCCTGGTTCTAACCCCCCTCTTTGCTGTGCTCTTTGCCTATGAATTCGAGTGGGGGCTGCTCGGAGTATGGTGGGGGCTTGTTGTGGGAACGGTTATCGGGTCCCTGGTTACTTTTGTGTGGGCTCAGGTTTACCTGAGATACATGATCCATGCTACAAAAACCAGGGAAAAATATTGATTCCGCCTGGATGCCTGATACTTGCAGATATCTCCGATTAACTAATCACAAAGTATAAATAAAACCTGTTCGTCAGTTAGTTAGAAATTGAACAGTACGAAAAGAGCATAGTAAGATTAAAGACAGTCCTGATTCGGATGACAAGATATAAATTAAAATCCAGTCAAACCCGGTAAGATTCGGTCAAACCCAACAAAAACAGTTAAATCCGATAAAGACCGGGAAACACCCGCCAGAAACCGGTCAGAAGATTTAATCAGGCACGCCTCGCAAAACAAATCTGCCGGATCAAAAACACCTCACAAACAGATCCCTTACTACTATCGCTGGTTTT
>JBFHIK010000456.1:0-2235 GCA_041596555.1 Methanosarcina sp. | reverse complement strand
TCCCGAATTACAGGCACAAAAAATGAAAGCATCGGGATACTTTCATGCTAAATAAATTATTATTTTGAAACTCAGGTTTAAAAACCTGGCGAATGTTCATGCAATCTGCCGGCTTATTTCAGATATGCATATCATTGTGTCATAATGGCTTATCAACATGTTTCACATATATTTCATATATAGTTCATCAAGTGTCTATATTAGGTAAAAGGGGGTATTTTATTTCATGAAATCTGCACTGAAAATCGGAAGCATACTGGGCATACCTATCAGACTGCACATCACTTTTCTTTTGATACTTCCCATTTTTGCATATGTCTTTGCAATCAATCCATACCCTTTTGGTTTTCAAGGGGTTGAGCCGGCTGCGACAAAATACGCGCTTTCATCCCTGACCGCAATCCTGCTTTTCGCATCGATCCTTTTGCATGAGCTTGCGCACTCATATCTGGCAATGCGCTATGGAGTCAAGATTGAGAGCATCACGCTCTTCCTTTTCGGAGGAGTTTCTTCAATGGAAGAGATGCCAAGGGATCCCGGACAGGAAGCAAAAATGGCTTTTGCAGGACCTCTAACAAGCCTGATTATAGGCGCTGTCTGTATTTTCGTATATGGGAATATAATTACGCCAAACACTGCGCTTTCTGAAAATCCCGTTTTTCTGACAATCTGGATTCTTGGAGCCATGAATATAGTGCTTGGAATTTTCAACCTGCTGCCCGCATTCCCAATGGACGGAGGCAGGGTACTCCGTGCTTTTTATGCCCGGAGAATGTCTTATGTTAAAGCTACGCAGAGCGCAGCTGCCGTAGGGAAATTTTTTGCCATCTTGATGGCGATTTTTGGAATTTTTGTCGGAAACCTCTGGTTTCCTTTGATTGCTCTCTTCATTTATGTTGGTGCATCTGAAGAGGAACGCTCCACCCAGGCATCCGTAACTCTAGAAAATGTTCTGGTAAAAGACATAATGACAA
Organism: Methanosarcina sp.; assembly: GCA_041596555.1. Classification (GTDB taxonomy): domain Archaea; phylum Halobacteriota; class Methanosarcinia; order Methanosarcinales; family Methanosarcinaceae; genus Methanosarcina. The sequence continues at coordinate 1,261 of JBFHIK010000456.1, read as the reverse complement.
AAGATGTAGTTTCAGTGTCTTCTTCAATGAATGTTGAAGAGCTGGTTAATTTTATGTTTGAGAATAAGCATATGGGTTATCCTGTAATAGAGGGGGGAGATCTTAAAGGGATTGTGACTTTTACCGATATCCAGCGCGTCCCCATTCTTGACCGCGCGGTAACCCGGATCTCAGAGATTATGACCAGAGATGTCATATCTGTTACTTCGAATGCACGGGCAAGTGATGTCCTTAAACTGGTTACATCTCAGAACATAGGAAGAGTTCTGGTAATTGATAATGGGTCTGTTGTAGGAGTACTTTCCAGAACCGACCTGATCCGGACATTGAGGCTCAGATCAGAATGATGCACCAAAAGGCTCCTTTTGGAAATATGCATCTTAAGAAAGGTGTGCATTTGAAAAAAGATTGCATACGTGCACACTGAAAATATGTGAACTACCTCACGCTAAAGCTGTGAAGCTTCCTGCTTCATACCTCGAACTACCGTTCACAAGTCCACAGGCTCTACCCTCTGTCCCAGAGGGGAAAAATTATTTAATACAAACAATTTCTGGTTTCCCTGGCCTGGTTATTGCTCAGGAATTCAGTACATTGTATAGGAAAGAATTCAGTACATTGTATAGGAAAGAATTCAGTACATTGTATAGGAAAGAATTCAGTACATTGTATAGGAAAGAATAGTATTTCAAGGTTAGAAGATAGCGAAAATGAAATAAGTTTACGCCATTCATTCCCACGCTGAAGCCCTGGGGCTTTCTGGCTATTAAATGTAAAATTAAATAAAACTAAAATTTTAAGTAAAAATGTAAAAGTAGCAAAATTGTAGAAGTAGCAAAACATAAATTTCTGGCAGGTAATCACACGAGCTAATTATTTGCTGGCGCTAATTTTTTTACAGTTTTGTTTTATCATATTTATTATCTGGTTTTTTTAAATGTATAGTTTTATATCTTTGAAGTATAGTTTAATATCTTAGATATGTAGTTTAATATCTTTGAAGTATAGTTTAATATCTTTGAAGTATAGTTTGGTATCCGTCAATTATAATTTAGTTGTTTCACGGTATAACATAATTTATCTCATATTCAGATTCGTACAAACTGGCTGTGTATAGATTGACTATGATGTATGGGTGGGTTATGCATAGATTGATTGTTTACAGATCAGTTTTTTACAGATCAGTTTTTTACAGATCAGTTTTTTATAGATCAGTTATATAACATATGTAACTTATTTACTGTGTATGGCTTAATTATAC